>JAFGOO010000163.1 GCA_016926455.1 Methanosarcinaceae archaeon
ATATGTTCCGAGTACTTTCGATCAAACAACAGAGAGAATACCTTTTCAACGCAATGAGTTTTTAAAAGAGTTTCGAGATGCCGGACTCGTTATACACAATGGTAAAAAACATTATGCTATCGTCGGATTGTCAAAGGGTGGTGTTGTAAAGGAATACGATAAAGAAAAGAAAACACAGGTTTTGGATGACTGCGGATACATCGGCAAGTTACAAAACGGCAAAATGATATCGACCCAGAATCATAATAACCATAAAATCCATTACACACCTGAATTTGCAGAAGTACAGGCACCGCTTTATATGATCAGGCAAAACATTCCCGATCCTCTCAAGTTTCTGGTACTGCGCATCTTTAATGTGACAGTCGGACGTATGCGATTGGTGAGAGAGATGATTAAAAAGCTCTTAGTTAAAGTATTATTATCAAATGCCGGAAAGTCTCGCTTCACCTTGATCAGAAGAATTGTTTTTTCAGATCCTGTGAAGATCGTGGACCGTATCGAACCACAACCTGATGGTGGCTCATTTGCATTTTTGGATCACGGGATCAAGTTTTCCACCATCCATATGGCATCTTCAAAGTATTATTACCACAAATGAAAATTTGCTCCATCACCGTTGACGTCGACTGTCTCAACTCCAATTTTAAAGGGTTCGGATTGCGGAAGCCTCATTATTCATACCGGGAATTCGGGTTGGGACTAGAAAATATACTACAGTTTTTTGATCAGTATAATGTTAAGGCGACGTTTTTTTTCGTAGCGAAAGATGTGGAAATTGCCGAAAACGTAACCTTACTTTCTGCAGTTGCCGATGCAGGTCACGAAATAGCGAGCCACTCCTATTCTCATCCGCAAGGGTTCAGATTGCTGCCCCTTGAAGATAAGACATTTGAACTTCGAAAATCGAAGGAAATACTTGAAGATCTCACCGGAAAGGAGGTTATCGGTTTCAGAGCACCAGGCTGGAATATCTCGGATGATGTACTGCCGGTTTTACGAAAACTCGGTTACAAGTATGATTCCTCCGTCTTTCCCACGTCCATTTCCATCTTGTTAAAGGTGCTTCACTACTATGCTATGAGAAAAAGAGATGCATTAACGAGATCGACCCTCGGAAAACTATATTACCTGGTATCTCCTTCCACCCCCTACCATACTGAAGAAAGAAAACTGGGGGAAAAGGGTAATTCAGATTTTGTTGAATTTCCTGTACAGGTTACGGGATTTTGTAGACTGCCTTTCTTTGCGAGCTTTCACCTGTCCTATCCTTCATGCATTGAAATGGGCTATAAAACCATTAAAAATAGAAGCATCATCAATTACCAGATGCACCTGAGTGATTTTGTCGATTACACAGTCAAAGAATTCTCTGACGAAGTCCCTTATCAGACCGGATCGTATCTACCTTTTTCACTTAAACTGACGCTTACTGAAAAAATGAAAATTTGGAACAAGGTATTCAGGATCATTACAGAAGACTACGATTATCTTCCTTTGAAGGAAACGTTAGCATACCTATGATTCCCCGATTAAAACCGGCAATCGGAGCAAGAGAATTGGCCGCCGCTTTTCATCCTCCGCGTCGCGATGATGTGGAGCGATTCGAACGGTCATTTGCCGAACTAATGGGGCAGAAACACGCCCTTGCTTTTCCCTATGGCCGCACCGGCCTGATGCTTCTTCTCGAAGCTTTGGGATTGGATGATAAAGAAATCATATGTCCGGCTTATACCTGTGTGGTCGTTCCTCATGCCATTACGTATAGTGGAAACAAGCCTGTTTTTATTGACTGTGAAGTGGTCGGATTCAATATGGATCTCAACATTGCAAAGCAGGCGATCAGTGAGAAAACGGGAGCAATCATTGCAACATCACTTTTCGGATATCCTGTAAACCTGGATCAACTTGACGAAATACGAAAGAGGCATCCAAATGTTTTTATAATTCAGGACTGCGCTCACAGTTTTGCAGCTGAATGGAATGGAAGACCTGTCCAGAAAGAAGGAATTGCCGCTCTGTTTGGATTGAATATCAGCAAAACTCTGACCTCTATTTTCGGTGGTATGATAACTACTGACAATGAAGACGTTTATCATAAATTAAAAACAATTCGTCAGCAAAGATTGAAAAAGCCAGGTTGGGGAAAAGGCTTTCGCCGCCTGCTTTATCTTTTGGCAGTATATCCCGCTTTTTGGGAGCCCGTGTATGGCTTGATCAATCGTTTGGAACGTTTGGGGTTGCTCAATTATTTTGTTAAATATTATGATGATTCAAAAATTGATATGCCATTAGATTATCTGGAAGGAATGTGTGAGGTAGAAGCTCGTGTGGGAAGAGTTAACATAGGAAGATATGAAACAATTATTGATAAGAGACGGGCGGCTGCACAATACTATTTTAAGTGTTTGACTGATAGACCGGACTTCAAAATGACCCCTGAAGTTGAGGGTGCGACTTATTCTCATTTTGTGGTTCGTGTCGACGATAGAGATGAATGGTTACAACGAGCAATTCGCAAAGGCATCCAACTGGGCTGGTTGATAGAATATAACATTCCAGAAATGGAGGCTTATGGAGGATATCCTTCAAAGGATTTTCCTGTCGCGGGTGATTATGCGAGTAGAGCGATTAACCTACCCGTTTGGGGAGGTGAATTCATAGCGCAGAAAGTTGTTAAATTGCTTAAGCGTTATTGCATATAATCCAATCTTGTTTTTTTGATGAAAGTGGAGAATAAAATATCTGTATAGGTTCTTTTTGTAATTGAATCACTTTAGGGTTGTATTCCCCGCCGATTGCGGCGTAATATTCAGGAGTGAGCACATATATACACAAAAGTCATAATGTAATAGTATTGATTTACCATTTGGTATTTCCGGCGAGATACAGACGGGCAGTAATTGATAACGACGTCGATGGTTTTCAGAAAGAGGTTTGTTTGGAAATTGAGAAGCGATATCAGGTGAAGTTTTTAGAGATCGGCACAGATAAGGATCATGTGCATTTTTTGGTCCAATCTGATCCTGCGTATAGTGTAACAAAGTTAGTAACACTGATAAAGAGTCTCACTGCTCGAGAGGTATTCAAACGCTGTTCCCAGGTGAAAAAGCAACTATGGGGAGGAGAATTTTGGACGGATGGTTATTATGCTGGAACAGTTGGCAAACATGGCAATGAAACAATAATTGGAAATTATGTAAAAGAACAGGGGAAGGAATATCAGAAACTGCATGAAGACCGGCAGCTGGTGCTCTTTTAATACTCCGCTGCTTGCGGCGGGGTAGTTTATCGAATAGTTTAATAGATATCTTATCAATTCCTATTCTATCGCCTTCTATGAAAAGAAACGACATCAAGGTAGAACTGGCTGTTTGGAATTCAGTCTCGCTATTTTTTTTACCGTGACCTCATAGCCCCGCCGCTTCTGTCTGCCTATATCAGAAACATCGGAAAGGTTTTCTGAAATGCCATTACGAGAAAAGGTACTGCATTTAAGGATTGATGTCGACACCACCGTGGGCATCGAGAAAGGAGTTCCGCAGCTCTTGGACTTTCTGGACCGGTACAATGCAACGGCGACTTTCTTCGTTCCCATGGGACCCGACAACTTGGTCCGATCCGGCTTCAGAAGGCTTTTAAAGAACGGATTTGTTTCCCAGACAGTACAGATGAATCCTTTCAGGGTTTATGGTATTCCTTATATAGTAAAGGGACTTTTAGGATTTAACGGGTGCGTGGGCGCAGATCATCCTAAAATGCTCTGTAAAATACAGGACAAGGGGCATGAAGTGGCACTTCACGGGTGGGACCACGCTTGGTGGGGAGACGAACTGATGGAAAGTACGGTCGATGAGATCAAGGAGCAGTTGAACCTAGCGATTGAATCCTACGAGAAAATTCTGGGGGTACGACCTCAGGGGTTCGGCGCACCAGGATGGAGATGTTGCACTGCCAGTCTGAAGGCCCTCGATGGTTTCGGATTTCAATTTCTTTCGGAAACACAGGGCCATACGCCTTCATATTTATCTCTTTCAGGTTATAAAAACCGGACATTGAATCTACCCATGACGGTACCTCCGCTGTTCGAAGTATATTACAATACAAGATATGATGAAGATGAGACAATTCGCCTGACACTCAATGTCATCAAGGAAGATGGATTCAACCTGTTTCTGATCCATGCGGAATATGAAGTCTTTGCCATATGGGACCTCTTAAGTAGACTTTTTGAGCAGATGCACGACTCAGGGTACCGTATTGTACCCGTTAAGAACTATTTTGACGACAAAACAGAAAACGAATCCTACGATGTTTACGAGGTTGTTTACAGGACCTGCCGAGGAACCGTTGGCCCGTCGGCATCCCAGGCGGCTATGCCGATTCAGTCGCCGAGGGATAGGAATGAAGTTAGATAATCTCAGGTATAGATAGTGAATCATTATGAGAACAGTAGTCATGCAGGAAGTATCATTATATGAATACAACATTTAATGTTCGACCCCTGAAAAAAGAAGATTGCAGAGAGGTTGCGAGAATACGTTTCGAAATTCAAGAATGGGGGTTTCTGCCATCCCTGGGAGTGGACTTTTTGTCAGAATTATTAAAAGGCACATGCGAATCAAAATGGGGTTTCGGGATTGCATGTTTAGACAAAAAAGAAAAAATTGCAGGGTTTGTATTTGCCACTACCGATCTCAAGAAATATTATCGAGACATATTGTTTCGCAGAGGAGCTCTTATGGCTTTTTTTGCTTTTTTAAGATTGCTTCAGAAACCAGATCTAATACATGGTATTGTTCAGTATCTAGGTTATCCTGATAAAATGTCTCATGACGCCATCAAGGCCGAATGGTTGACGATGGTTGTGAGAGAAGAATATAGGAATAAAAAAATTGGTAATATTTTAACTTCATCATTAATTGAAGAGTTTAGAAAAAGAGGAGTTAAACAATTTAAATCCACGGTTGCATCGAAAAACGAGATCAGTTGTCGAATACATGTTAGGTATGGTTTTAAATTTATGCGAACATTCAACTTACATGGTGAAGAAATCAATGTTTATAAGTATATAATTTAGTCTCTCCTACACAGTTTTCATAAGTTTTTCACGGATAATCTTACACATCAAATCAATATGTTTTGTTCAATGATTTTATCGTAGCAGGCTTCATAATATGATATACAAAACGCACCGTAATCGCCCCGAAAATATTTCTCAAAAAGATAAAACAATTTGGGAAGCTTCTATTGCAGGAAAGGATTTACTGGATTATCTTTACACGGGGCTTCCCGGGTTTTTCCAGCGTAAGGGTCACAAAATCTTACACAGGTGGTCCCGCACATTTAAAGAAAAGATAATCCTTGAAATAGGCTGTGGTCACGGACATCATTTAACATTTGGGAGTACCTATTGCCGTTATTACGGGTTGGATATTTCTCGTGATTTCTTGAAGACTGCAAATAAAAGGCACTCTGGGAACATTATACCTGTACAAGGTGATATTACAGCATTACCATTTCTGAATAAGTCTGTAGACGTAATTATTTGTGTTTATACCCTGGAGCATGTGAGGAATTTGCCCCAAGCCATAATTGAAGTTAAGAGAGTTTTAAAAGACAATGGTTCATTTTTAGTGGGTATACCATGTGAAGGAGGGTTCTGTTACAATGTTGGCCGGGAATTTACTTCAAAGCCTTACATGGAGAAAAAATATGGCCTGGATTATGATGCAATAATCAAGTATGAGCATTGTAATGAAATTTGGGATTTAATCAAACTATTGAAAGAAAATTTTAAGATAAAAAAGTCAAAATGGATCCCACTGAATATCCCAAATTACCACATCAACATCATATCCTGTTTTGAGTGCATATCTAATCAATAATTCTCAGAATTAATTCATCAGGGAAGTCAACAAATACGAGATATCTTTCAAATTAAAAAATGCTTCATAATATTGAACATGCTAAAAGAGTCACGAACATACTTTTTGTTGCGGGTTTGCTGTTAATTGTTTGTATCGTCTTCTATTATAATTCTAAGAATATCAATTTAAAAATTGCATATAACGGTTATGGCCCCCAGGATTATGTGGCTCAAAAGATGCACCCGGAAAATTTTCAAAGAGATTTCGCTCCGGGTATGTTATTTACTTATGATCACTCTCTTCCTATGAGGGTCTACTATTATCTTGCCAAATACTGTGGGATCAGTCCAAGTGTTACAATTTACCCTTACATGTTTATTCAGACACTCCTTTTTCTGTTGTCTGTTGCTTTTTTAACGCAAACCTTATTCAAGAATAGGTTTGTTACATTCATATCAGTAGTTGTAGTGTCCATAGGGAATTCAGCGGGATTGGATCTCGCTAGATTTTTTATGGGGGCAGGCCGCTCGCTGGGATATCCTTTGTTTTATGGTTATGCTTATGCTTTTACTTTTTTCAGTTTCGGTTTTTATTTGCGAAATAATTATTTACTTACGGCCTTGTTTCTAGCGTTGTCTATTTATGCCCACGTTACTATGGGTTTGTTTGCAGTGGCTTTCATTGGATCCTATCTGCTTTTAAAGCCACGATTATTTTATGATCAATATGTTCTTGTTAGTATGTCAGTCTTCATAGCCTTAATTGCACCACATATATGCTCAATAATTTCTAATGCCTCAATTTCATCGGGCGGCATTCCTGTCGATCAATGGGTTAAATCCACACGTATCTTTTCCTATCACTGGTATCCGTTTACAATGAAATTATTTACAAATAATGCCCACA
>JAFGOO010000164.1 GCA_016926455.1 Methanosarcinaceae archaeon
GGTGGGCAAGTACCGCACAGACCGAACTGTCAACTCCACCGGAGAGTGCTATGATAGTCTTGCCGTCGACCTCTTTTTTGATTCGCTCTATACTTTTTGGTATATATTTCTCCACTTTTACCATGAAAATAAACTCCGCTTACGCATATATTCCTGCAAAATGGATAGTATTCTATGATTTGGCTGTGATATAGATAAGCAATGTGTTTTATCACCATTGGAGTAAGAAGATCACCGTTTTCAAACAGTAGATGAATTACGTCAAATATCTATATTTGCATATATATCACATCAAACCATATATAAAATTGTTACCCGATAGGCTCGATAGGTCTTTTGATGGATAGCATTCTATATCAGTACATGTAAACTCTACTGAGTTTGAAATGGAATGCAGTATGGCAGGAACTTCTTGATTTAAAGCCTGTGGACCTGGGGATAACTCTGTAAGTGTTCTTTGAAGCAGGAAGTCAGCCTATTTGTGGGTAGTTTACCAATGATCACCTGTTTCAACCCGTTGATTGAAACTGTATTACTTTCACCCCGCGTGGCTGCAGTTTATATTATGGCACATCATAACGTAACTCACAATTAGAACAGCATTTATGAATTCCGGTGTCAGGATGTACAAGACCCTCCAGAAATACTTTGGTTATACTGAATTCCGCCCCCTCCAGAAAGAGATAATCGACGACGTAATTGCAGGGAAAGATACTTTCGTGCTTATGCCTACAGGCGGCGGCAAATCGCTTTGTTACCAACTTCCAGCGCTCCTCACGGACGGTCTGACAGTTGTAGTCTCTCCACTTATCTCTCTTATGAAGGATCAGGTCGATAGCCTAAAAGCAAATGGGATAGCTGCTGCATATCTAAACAGTACGCTTGGTTACCGAGAAATACATGAAATAAATAATGATCTGTTAAACAACAGGATAAAGATACTCTATGTTGCACCAGAGCGCCTCATGATGTCAAGTACACTGGAACTTTTTAAGAATTCTAATGTCAATTTATTTGCCATTGACGAAGCGCACTGCATCTCAGAATGGGGACATGATTTTCGACCCGAATATAGAAGATTGGATATGCTGAAAGCTAAATTCCCAAACGCTGCGATGATTGCCCTGACAGCCACAGCTACTCCAAAGGTACAGGAGGACATCATATCCCATTTGAAACTGGTGGATTATAAATCATACATTGCAAGTTTTGACCGCAGAAATCTTGTCTACCAGGTAAGACCTAAAAAAGATACATACAATCAATTGATTAAGTACCTGATAAAACATGTTGGTGAGTGCGGGATAATCTACTGCCAGAGCCGCAGTACTGTGGATAGGCTGTCATCTAGGCTTAAACTCGATGGATTCGATGCCCTCCCATATCATGCGGGACTGTCCGATTCAAAAAGGCGCAAGAATCAGGAAGACTTTATCAAAGACAATGCCGAAATAATCGTGGCAACGATTGCCTTCGGGATGGGCATTGATAAACCTAACGTGCGTTTTGTGATTCATTATGACCTGCCAAAAAACCTAGAAAGTTATTATCAGGAAACTGGAAGAGGTGGACGGGACGGGCTTGAATGTGAATGCCTGTTGTTTTTCAGCCGGGGGGATAGGTATAAGATCGAGTATTTCATCAACCAGAAACAATCTAAAGAGGAACGTGATGTTGCTTTATACCAGCTTCGCGAGATGGTTAATTATTGTGACAGTAATATGTGCCGCAGGAAGGTGCTGCTTAATTATTTCGGGGAGGAGTATGATGAGCAGAATTGTGGAAAATGTGATGCATGCCTTGAACCAAAAGAGAAGTTTGAAGGCACAGAAGCTGCAATAAAACTGCTTAACTGTGTGGATGATCTCAATCAGAGATTCGGGATGAACTATGTGATCGATGTCCTGATCGGGTCTAAAACCAAAAAAATAATCGGAAATAAACACAACCTGTTGAAAAGTTATGGTTCTGGCCATGAGTTTTCCAAGGCACATTGGCAGTCCATTGCCCGGGAGATGATATCACTCGACCTATTGATGGTTGAGGGCGAAAGATATCCGTTATTAAAACTAAACCAGAAGAGCAGAGATTTGCTGACTGGAAGTGAAACGGTCAGATTGACAAAACCTGCGGTTGACGTGCAAATAGCACGTAAGCAAGCTACCACTCCTTTCACAGACCATGATATGCTTGAGAGATTAAAGAAACTCAGGAAAACAATTGCTGACAAAGAAAATGTCCCCCCATATATTGTTTTTGCAGATACGAGCCTGAGACAGATGGCTACAAAGCTTCCCAAAACTCGTGATGATCTTTTGCAGATAACAGGGGTTGGAGAGCATAAATCGAATAAATACGGGGATATATTTCTTAAAGAGATTGCAGGTAATTCCGAAAAACATGATGATTCGTCATCGCCAATATTCAATAATACTACAAAGATCAGTTCACCTGTTATCCCCAAAAAAAACAAGCTCAAAGGTTAGAACTAAAACTACTCTTGGAATCACGACAACGTTACTAAAAACGCTTAATCTTTACGATAATTGGAGTGTAGGGGTACGATTCATCCCATGTCTAAAGAAAATGGGCTTTCTCTACCCCTGAACCCCGTCATTCGTAAGCTTGTAGCCATGGGGGCTAGTCCAAAAGCATTGCTTGTTGTACTCACAGAACCAGATTCATGATGGTGTTTAACTTTTAAGCTGAGAAGTCCCCTTTCGTAAGATGGGGGATGAAAGGCTTAATATCCCAATACAGCATTAGTATGTTCTCTATTTTATACAAAAAATATGTATATATATTGTTAAAACATAATGTCTACTAATGCTTAAAGCCTAAAAATACCGTTTATATCCCAACAAAGAGCAAC
>JAFGOO010000165.1 GCA_016926455.1 Methanosarcinaceae archaeon
GTCATTGCATAGGCTTTTGAAAAACCATTTACAGTGATAGTTCGTTCCTGCATCCCATCCATAGCACCAATACTAAAGTGTTTCCTTTCATAGATAATCTTCTCGTATATCTCGTCCGAAAGCACCAGAAGGTCATGATCTATTGCAAGGTCTGCGATGTTCTTCAGTACATCACTGCCAAAAACCCCACCTGTAGGATTACATGGGCTGTTCACAACGATTATACGGGTTTTATCATTAATATATTCAGCCAAATCCAGAGGAGTGAACCCATTTTCCGGATCAGTTGGCACCCATACCGTGTTGGCACCTGCAAACTTGATACATGGGTCGTATGACACCCATGCAGGATCAAAAAGTATTGCCTCTTCGCCATCGTCGAGAACTGACATCAATATCTCGAATATAGCTTGCTTAGCTCCCGGAGTAACCAGTACATTCAAATCAGTGACCTCCAGTTTATTCTCGGTACGAAGTTTTTCAGCAATAGCTGTCCTAAGTTCCGAAATTCCGGTAGATGGTGCATAGTGAGTCTCACCGCGGTACATAGCATCTGCTGCAGCATCGCAGATATGTCTAGGAGTATCAAAATCCGGTTCACCTAGACTGAAACTTATCACATCAACACCGTTTCGATTGAGTTGATTTGCAATATTTGCAATCCTGATGGTCGCCGATTCCTCTACACGTTCAAGCCTTGAAGATGGCATTTTAATCCTCTATTCTGTGTAATATAAATCCTTAAAGACGTTGGACCAGTTTAACGGCCGCTTCAACTGCACGTTTGGCATAATCCACACGCTGGTGAGCTTCCAATCGGGTCATACCAGGTCCTGCAATTCCCAGTGTCACGGGTTTGTCATACTCCAGTGAAAGGTCGGTAATCTTTCTTGAAGCTTGCTGCACCACAATCTCGTCATGCTTTGTTGCTCCTTCAATTACAGCTCCGATTGTGACAACAGCATCGATATCTTCCCGCTCACATAATTTCTTTATAGCAAGAGGCATATCATAAACACCCGGTACCATGATTGTTTCCTTAACAGTTGCTCCTAAAAAATCAGCATGCTCTTTGCCCAGAAGTTCCATCTGGTACGTCAGATCTCTGTTGAATTCAGCTATAACAAATCCTAGGTTAATGGCCATATTTTTATCTCCATTGGGATATTATTTGATTAAATAATTAATCTGTTACTATTTTAATATGATGTTCATGATGTTTATTTACATCCGTAACTGTCCAACATCCTCAAACCCCTGCCGCTGACCCGTGCCTGCTTCCTTTGTCAATTGTTCGGGTTTGAACAGAAGCTTGACTACATTCAATGCATGTTCTCGCGCACGGGTTTCCATTAGTAAGGCAAGTTCACGCTCATCCTTTGCTTCATCCTCGTGGACGAACACTTCGATTATATGCGTGTTGGTCATAAGCTGTGCCTGGATCAGTCCCATTGATGCCTCATGGGCACACACCTTATCCTTGTCCTGAGAACCCGGCATACCGAGCACAATTACGATGTCACATCCTTCTTCCTCGATAAGTTTTTTGGCAGCTACTGGAAGGTCCTTGATACCAGGCACTGTCACACGCCTTATACGTACCGATACATTCTGCTTTATCTCATGGATTGCAGCACGTCCCATATCAAAACGTGCGAATGTCGTATCCACGATTCCTATGATTGCCATATCCATCTACAAAAGTGCATCCAAAACATTATTTGCTGCTTCGATCCCTGGACCGATGTTCGATACTACTCCGCGTTTGTGGAGCACGGTCTCTAGTTCCTGAATGGTTACCAGAATATCCCTTGACGTGATGTTGCCCATACTTCCAATTCTGAATATCTTACCGCTGA
Organism: Methanosarcinaceae archaeon; assembly: GCA_016926455.1. Classification (GTDB taxonomy): domain Archaea; phylum Halobacteriota; class Methanosarcinia; order Methanosarcinales; family Methanosarcinaceae; genus JAFGQV01. The sequence goes on from JAFGOO010000165.1 coordinate 1,860, forward strand.
GACGTCCCTGACCGCCTGCAATAACGATACCTCGCTTAAGCATATCTTTCTTGATATCGTCTCCACTTACACCTGCAGGTGCTCTCATCGCCGAGACAGTGTTCGAATAACCAGAACAACTATCCAGATTTGGAAACATCTGGATACCCATTGTATTGACAGCTGCACGGACCGCCTCAGCACCTGTCTTGTGACGGTTGATCCTGGCTTCCATCCCCTCTTCCATCACAATATGAAGGGATTCTTGAAGTGCATAGAACAGCGGAATTGCAGGAGTGTACGGTGTTTGTGTTTTCTCTTTGTTGGCACTTTTTCTGTATGCCTTAAGATCAAGGTAATAGGGTATTTTTTCTATGTCTTCCATTGCCTCAAACGCACGCTCACTGACAGAAATCATCGAAAGTCCTGGGGGTGCACCTATACATTTCTGGGAACCCACAACTGCAATGTCAACGCCCCATTCATCTACTCTGACATCATCTCCACCAATGGACGTGACACCATCCATGATGAACAAAGCATCATATTTTCTAGCAAGTTTTCCAATTTCTTCTGCAGGGTTCAGAATACCTGTCGATGTCTCATTGTGCACAAGTGTAACGGCCTTTGCACCCTCTGCAAGTTTTTCTTCCACCATATCAAGATATATTGAATCACCCCACTCGAACTCGAGCGGTACCACGTCCCCATATATATTCGCAAGTAACTTGAACCTTTCACCAAACTTTCCGTTCTCAATGGCGACAACCTTATCATCGCTTTTGATGGTACATCCAACAGCAGCTTCCATGGCAGCACTGCCAGAACCGCTGATAACAAAGATGTCATTATCAGTCTTGAAAATATCAGCTAAAATCTCGCGGCAATCGTCATATATCTCTGAAAATTCCGCGCCCCTGTGATTGATCATGGGCTTTGACATGGCCCGGAGTATTCGGGGTGTGACCGGAACAGGACCAGGCATCATCAGTAAGATATCTTCATTATTCATTATTTCCCATACCTCTTTTACTCAATTGATTTTATAAGATGATAGAAAACGAATCTCATAGTTAACAATAGATTTTTCGACATTGTAATGAGAATATACTATTTAACTATATATGTTGTCCGTGCAGCAACTTCATCACATCGTGTTTGGTAACAACTCCCACAACCCTACCCCTTTCCAACACCAGAACAGCTGGATTTTTTTCAAGTATACGCGACACAACAACCATATCTGTATTTTGTGACACGGTGGGGAATGATTCTCCCATCATATCATGTACTTTCATCTGGGAGATGGTTGAAGTTTTTTTATCTGCCATGGACTTGATTATCATGTCCTCTGAGATACTTCCAACCGGCACACCGTTGATGATAACCGGAACCTGTGAAAAACCATGCTCTTCCATAACATGCACGGCAATATCAACCGAATCCTCAGGACAGGTATGTACAACCGGAGAATGCATGATATCTTTCACTAGAATTTGTTCCTTCTCTGCTTCCTCAAAAGCATCGAATATCTTCCTGAGTGTCGATAATCTGGGATCAACATCACCAGACTCAATGCGTGCAATCAGCGGCTGGCTGACTCCTGCACGTTTTGCCAGTTTATTCTGAGTTAGGCCAAGCTCGGCTCGCTTTTGTTTAAGGTCTTCAGGTGTTGGTAGTAACATAATAATTACTGATAGTAATTATAATATTTAATGCAATTGGTATTTAAAATAGAAAATCATTTCAACTTTGTTCTATACACAAAAAAGTTTGATCGCCGAGAAACAGAGGGCAATCATAATCCAAAATATCTATGATAGCAAATCTATCCGCTGCAGAGAGATGCAGTGGAAGAGAGCATTGATTTCATGTAGATGCTCTGGCTTGATTCGGCTACCATCAAAACCTCACGAGCTTTAGCCATGTAGTAAGATGGACTGTGGCTGTTCTAATTTATGATTTGAGATTGTTATGTATGTTTTATCTGTTTTTGAGTTTTATAAACCATTTATTTCCTTTTTTATCTATATCTACTTTATTTTCTCTTGCAAGCCATCCAATGGACATGAGACAAATATTGTTATCAAACTCATTTGCAAGAAGATTGTTTTTAAGTTGGGTTAGACTGCATTCTCCATTCTCAAGTTCGTGGTAGATGAAACCAGCCGCTTCTCCAATTTTTGGGACTTGTCCGTTCATCATGTTTTCTCCTAATTATCTTATTTACAATCAATTCATTGAATGACATTCCTATAGGTTCGAAGGGTACTCTTTGCAATCGTCTTCCAATTATACTTCGTCTCAATCAATCTTTTACCATTTTTACCCATCTGTTTGGTGGAAGAATCCAGCCCCCCCATTGCATAATTAATACCCCATGCTATAGATTCGGGACTCTTATAGCCAACGATACCATTTGAAAAATTATCAACTATATGGACGGCATCAGTGGCAATAACTGGCTTGCATGCGTCCCATGCTTCAAGTACCACAATACCAAATGGTTCATTACGGCTGGGTACGCAGGCCATATCACATGCATTTACCCAATCAAAAAGTACGTCATTGGGTGCGTAACCCAGAAAATGGCATGAGCTTTCTACCCCTATATTCCATGCAAGCTGTTCACAGTAATCTTTCATGCCACCATCGCCAATGAAAACAAAATGTGCATCCCAAAAATTATGCAGCACTTCAGGCACTGCGCGGACAAGCATATCTGTTCCTTTTTGATAGCTCATGCGGCCTGTGAAAAGTATCACAGGTGCATAAGGATGAATACCATACCCCTTTTTGATCTCACCTGGATTAATCTCTTTTTCAATTTTACCTGGAAAAATCCCATTGGGAATTACCTCTATCTTGTAATCAGGTATTTGATAATTATACTGGACTTCCTGTTTGAACTCCTCTGAAGTTACAATCACCACTGAACTTTCATATCCTCCAAGCCATTCCCTGTGAGATATCTCGCGTGCCTCATCCCACCATCCATTCTGGTTACCATTTCTGCCCCATTCAGTACTATGTAACGTGAGTACATAAGGCTTACCATACTGTTTTTTTATGCGATTTAACACGTTTACAGGATGCCAATCATGACCATGCAGAATGTCAAAATCACCATACTCATTTTTTACCTTTCCAAATCGATCAGACATGGCGTTACACATCTTATCCATCTGTTGTACTATATTACCGGACTCTTCATGTGCACAACGCTGGTAATGCACACCGTTGATTTCGTCATAATCCCTGTACCAGCCACTTCTGGTAAAAATGTGTACTTCATGCCCCAATTGGGCAAGAGACTCTGCAAGTTCTGTTACATGTGGAGATATCCCGCCAACTCTTACGGAATGTAAACTCTCCCAAGAAAACATTCCAATTCGTAATGATTCCATTAATTCTTTCGCTCCATGATCTCAATTTAGAGTTCATACTGCTAAGATGAACCCTAGCCCCAAAGTGCTAATATATTAAAATTCGATAATAAAACTTACGGTTAAGGAATCCATTTATTTACAAAAAATAGATGAAGGATACTTTCTACAGAACCGAATTAACCTATAAACTTAATTGTACCACATAAAGAGACCTGCAACATACGCAAAATATGAACTTAGTATAACTGCACCTTCCCAGCGCTCGATCTTCTGTTTTGTTGCTCCAAAGAGTATAAGCATTACCATTATAAACAGCATTACAGGAAAATCATAATGTATAGATTGAGCAAGAATAGGGAGTTGTCGAATCTGGGAAGATACGCCAAGAATAAGCGCAATATCCATTGTATTTGCACCGAGTATGTTTCCGATGGACATGTCCTGATGACCTTTTAGGGTTGCAGAGACCGCGGTTATGAATTCAGGCAACGACGTACCAACTGCAACTAATGTTAAACCTATGACCATTTCAGGTATATCGAGCCATTGTGCAATTTTAATTCCTGAATCTATAAGTATTCTGCTTCCGGTCACAACGCACAATGCACCAAATATAAAAAGAACAAACTCCTGTTTCATATCTGAAATTGATTCTCTGTCAGTATTTGATTTTGGTCCAGAAAATATTGCAGTTTGCAAGCGATAATTGTAGTACAGAAAACCAATGAAAATTAATAAAAGTAAAACACCATCATACATTGATAACATGCCGTCAATTGATGTTATTACCAGAACGGTACCAGATAAAAGCATAAATGTGCCTTTGCGCAAAAATGTATCAAGATGTATGGGTATAGCTTTGACGAGTATCACAGAGCCCAGAACTAGTCCGATATTGCATATTGCAGAACCAACGGCATTACCGACAGTCAGTTCTGTATGATCCATATAAGCCGCTGTTGCAGAAACAGCAAATTCTGGTGCAGTGGTTGCAAAACTTACAATCGTTGCCCCAATAATCACTTTAGGTATCCCGCTTTTTTGTGAGATTGCAACCGCTGATTCTACAAACCAATCGGCACCTTTGATAATCAGGGAGATACTTAATACAAATAATATTAAAATTGAAAAATCCATATGTTCAGATATATAGATTCATAACATTTAATCTAAACGTATAGATCAATAGAAATCCTAATCAAGCATATCAAAATTAGAAAAATCTTTTTTTGATATTTAAAAATAAGGGCTAGATAAACCCATTTTACTTTTAAGCCGAGAAGTCCCCTTTCGTAAGATGGGGGATGAGAGGCTTAATATCCCAATACAACATTAGTATTTTATCTATTTTATACAAA
>JAFGOO010000166.1 GCA_016926455.1 Methanosarcinaceae archaeon
AGTTAAGGGTTCAGCTGGTAGTTGAGTGTTTGAGGTAGATTGATAGCGGTAAGAACAAAAAGGAGGGAAAATTAGAGAAGTACTGAAATTAGAAAAGGAGATTTATGAGCTAATTTGATAGCCTCCATTTTGACCACATTTGTTACCAATAAATATATAATGTTTAAACTGTAAACTGTCATTAATACTTCAGTACTTAAATCTTAAAGGGAGGTGAGGTCAAATGGCTGTTTCGGCAGTTGGTGAAAAATATCGCTGTAACATTTGCGGTAATGAAGTTGAAGTCCTGACAGTTGGTGGGGGTGCTCTTGTCTGCTGTGGGGAAGATATGGAATTGTTCGAATAGTTTTGGGGCTTAAGCCAGTTGACTTCTGAAAAACAAAAACAATCAGAAGTACCTAAATTTAAACGGAGTATATACATGAAATGTTATGAATGTGCTAAGATAGGAAAAACAACGGATGCTGTTGGAATGTGTATTATGTGCGGGTTAGGCGTTTGCAATGAACATCTAAAAAGAGAAGAAATACCTGTATGGGATGGAGATTATCCTGTGCGTTTAAAGCCGGATGTTGAACATATGCTTCGAATCGTATGTATTCCATGCCATGAAGCTCTTAAGGAAAACTTTTGAGGTGATAATATGCTAAAATGTTATGACTGCATGGAAGAAGGAAAAGACAACGAAGCAGTGAGTATTTGTATCGTATGTGGAAAAGGGCTTTGCCTGGATCATACAAAAATAATGGAACTTCCCATCTGGACTGGCAAATACCCAATGCCTGTAAAAATGTTAGAAAAAGGTCTTCCAAGAGTAATGTGTAACTATTGTATTACAAATACACTTGTTGATGCATTTGATTGATATGGGTGTTACAACTAAAAGAATCAACTAGGAGATTGAATTAATGAGCGAACATAAGAAAACTGTTGATAATATAGAAAAAAAAATAGGCTTCAGGCCAGAGATTCTGGAAACACTCGGCGAACTGGATCCGAATTTTTTGGAAGGGTACCGAAAGTGTGACAATATGATACTGACAGATGGAGCACTGTCTGCAAAGACGAAGATACTGATGGCACTTGCTGTCGTAGCATCCAAACAATGTGAGAAATGTGTTGAATCACAGATGAAAAGTGCTCTTAAGAACGGGGCCACAAAAGATGAAATAATGGAAACAATGAATGTTATTTTTGTGACATCTGGAGCACCTGCTGTTGCAGCATGCCGGGAGGCACTGAAACTTATTAAATAAATTGTATGATTTCGTCTAAATAAAAAAATATTGGAGATAAGACAATGACAGAAAAGGGTTTCTTCAATGGCATCAACCGACCTTTAGAACCCTCGAATCTGACAGAGATGGAAATGAAACATTTGCCTGTAATCGAGACACCAGACACCATCACTGCAGGTGAACCTTTTGATGTGACCATTAGTGTTGGAAATATACCACATGTCATGGAAGTAGCACATCATATCCAGTGGGTTGATCTCTACCTTGGAGAAAACTTCATCACAAAAGTACTATTTACTCCTGTTTTCACTAGAGCAAGAGCAACTATTACAATTGTGGAAAACGGAGACGGTGGAACGGCAATTCTTCGGGCCGTTGAGCGCTGCAACGTCCATGGCATTTGGGAAAATACAAAAGATATTGCGGTAAAGAAATAAAAAGCTGAAATCAAAAATGTATTTGTGTATCTCTATCAAGGAGTAAGCACTTATTAAATTGAGCATAATCGCAATATTGGTGTTAGGGATAGTGCTGACATCAAGTCTCTCCATCGCAGTAGAAGAAACACGGGCTGGACAGTATTCTTCCACCCAGTTTACAAGACCTGGAATCTGTTCTGGATGCCATGTTATCATATACAGCCAATGGGAAGGAGCCATGCATTCAGTTTCTGAAATAGACCCATTTTATATGAAGGAAGTACAGGAAGCAAGCACTGATACAGATGGCTTTACCGACCTTTTCTGTGCCCGCTGCCATACACCTATTGGAGTTATGGCGGGTGAAGTGCCGCCTGTTGATGGATCTAAATTGAGTGAAATTGCAAAGAATGGAGTACAATGCGATTTTTGCCATACGGTTTCTGGAAGTGCCGGAATAGGTAATGCTGCTTTTATTTCAACACCTGGGAATATAAAATGGGGACCTTTTTCTGATGCTGAATCAACTTATCATGAAACCGCATTTTCAGAATTGCACACACAAGCTGAATTCTGCGGTATGTGCCACGATGTCGTCCATCCGGCAAACGGTTTGAAGGTAGAAGCAACTTACACTGAATGGAAAGAAGGTCCCTATTCTAAAGAAGGGGAACAATGCCAGGGTTGCCACATGACACCAGGTATAACGAAGTTCGAAGCAAATCCTAGAAGGGCTGCCGCTGGGGGTCCAAAAAAAGAGCATATATTTACCCATAATACAGTTGGAGGGAATGCTTTTATTACAGAACTTCTTGGATCTAATACCCATAAAAATATGGCAATTGAACGCCTTGAAAATGCTGCCAGCTTGGATGTAAATACGCCGCTAACAGCCGATATGAATAATACAGTTACTATGAATGTATCAATAACAAATTCAGGTGCAGGACACAGATTACCAAATGGGCTGACAGAAATAAGAGAAATGTGGTTAGAAGTAATTGCAACCGATAATGCCGGAAAAAAATCTACCAATCCGAAGTGATTGATAATGACGGTAATATTGACAATAAAGCTGTGATATATAAGACGATACTGGCAGATGCAAATGGTTTACCTACAACAAAGTTCTGGTTAGCTGAGGAGGTGATTTCAGATAACCGAATATTCCCGAGAGAAACAGTTGTAGAAGAGCATACATTTACAATTCCAGAGGATGTAATTTATCCGATATCAGTTAGTACGAAACTAAGATATCGTTCGGCACCACAAGATATAATTGACCATCTGTTCGGTGAAGGGATTTATGAAGTAGCAACAATTGATATGGTTGAAAAATCAAATTTGATTTACTCCCCAAACAGCGCCTCATCTCCAGTGAATCAGGATACTAAAGAAACCATACCGTGTTTTGGGCTATTTGGAGTGGTCTTTGCATTTATATTTGCATTAAAAGAAAAAATATGTACTAATTGCAGACCAAAACTAAAAATGTCCCGGAAAGTCAAATGAACTGCATTGTTAAAGGTATTTTCGTGATTACTCTCCCACTGAAGTGACGTGAATCTATCGGAGTTCCAAAGAGATTGTAATCCCATTCTTAGAATGTTAATAGTAGAATTATGATTTATATTGAGAGTAAGACTGCAATAAGAACAACTGTGTGTTCTATTTGATATCTCTTTTGAGTATTTGACCACACAAAGAACACATCTGATATGTATTAAATGGATTGACAAACACCATCAAATTTACACCATCACACCATCGATACACGGAAAGTTTAATATCTCGTGCTTTAGTAGATGTATATAAGGGGGTATACATTGTATTAGATAGGATCAAATCTGTAAATCAATTAGATTTTATACCTCAGGTTGAAGTATTCCCATCACCCTGCGACTGGAGGGACCAGTTCATTTATTTTCTGCTGGTAGATAGGTTCGAGAACAATCAGGATTGTATCCCTGCCTACAATCCGGCCACTGCAACAAAAGGACGTGACCGGGAGCAGGGGGGCGTATTTCAGGGAGGTACTATCAAAGGCGTCATTAAAAGACTGGATTACATAAAGAATCTTGGTTGCACAACCATCTGGATGAGTCCGGTTTTCAAGAACCGGCAGGAGGATGATAGAAGCTATCACGGGTATGGGATACAGGATTTCTTGGAAGTGGACCCACGGTTCGGTACAAAGGAAGACCTACAGCAACTGGTGTGGGAAGCCCATTCAAGAGGCATATATATCATCCTTGACATAATCATCAACCATACTGGAGACAACTGGGCATATCCTGGAGACCTGCCTTATTATTACTGGGATAAAGCGGAAGCTTCCTATGAGTTTGGCTTTTGGATACAGGCAGACCCTGAGAATCATTTCCAGCGTGACGATGCAGTCTGGCCAGTGGAGTTCCAGGATTCCGATTTTTACAAGAGAAGGGGACAGATCAGGAACTGGAACAATCCAGACGAGGCATTAAATGGCGATTTTCTGACGCTGAAGGAGCTGGATATCAGAAAACCAACGGTTCTGGATACTCTTATAAAGGTCTATAAATACTGGATTGCAGTTGCCGATATTGACGGTTTCAGAGTGGACACCGTTAAGCATACAGAGGACACTGCCACTGCCATATTCTGTAACGCAGTGCGTGAGTACGCAAAAAGGATAGGCAAAAACAATTTCTTCATATTCGGCGAGATTGTGGGAGACGATGAGACCATGCAGCGCTATATAGGGCGGAATACCCGTATTCCAGGTACAACAGAGCGTTTCCCTTCACTGGATGCATGTCTTGATTTCCCTCTCTACTTCATTCTAGAGGAGGTAATCAAAGGTTTTTCCAATCCATCCCTCCTGCGTGAACGTTATGAGCGTTTCAGGACAGTATACACGGACCACGGTGAGTCAGGAAGATACTTTGTCACATTCGTGGACAACCATGACCAGATGTCTAGGCCATACAGGCGTTTCATGCACAACAATCCACATCCACAGCAGGTAGTTCTTGCTATAGGATACCTTCTTACCAGCCAAGGGATTCCATGCATCTATTATGGTACAGAGCAGGGCTTCGATGGAGGAGGAGACAATGATAAATATGTCAGAGAATGTATGTTTGGCGGTAAATGGGGAGCATTCGATACTATAGGTGTCCATTTCTTCAACGAACAGAACCCTATCTATCAGGGGATTAGGGACGTTGCGATACTACGGTCGTGGGAGCCTACCTTAAGGTATGGAAGGCAGTATTTCCGTATGATATCAGGGGATGGCATTAATTTTATACATCCTGATAATGGTCGGTGCACCCTTGCATACTCGCGGATATTGGACACAGAAGAGATACTAGTTGCCATGAACCTTGATTCATCGGAAAGGTGCGACAGCATAACCGTTGACAGTAACCTAACACCAGTAGGAAGCACCATGGTTGACCTTCTAAATGGATGTATCTTAAATGTCATGGATTCAGCAGGTCGTGCTTGTGTACATGTACCTCTTAAATCATACCAGATGGCAATTCTTAAGAAATCATGAGGCAAGTTGCCTTGGTTTTTGTGGAAGAAAAAACCGAAAAAAAATCAGACAAAACCGTTTATAACCCTTGCACCCACCAGTTTTTCTTTCTCTATGACTGCACCCCTAAGTACTTTGTCCCTGATCATTATCGGTGCACCATTGCGGAGTGCAAGTGCGATGCAGTCACTGGGGCGTGCATCGAATTCCATAATTGACCCATCCTTTTTGAGTAAAAGGCGTGCATAATAGATATTATCGATATTGTCATCGATAAGCACCATTTCTATCTCAACCCCGAGCCGAGTTAACATCGAAACCACAAGGTCATGTGTCATGGGACGCGGCATGGTTTCGTTTTTCAGCACCGCATTGATGGAAAAAGCTTCAGGGTGACCGATATATATCGGCATCAGAAGGCCGACGTTGTCTTCCAGCAGAATCGCCGGGGAGTGTCTTCCTAAAGTCTCGATCATATACACCCCCTTCACATGAACCTGTTTGATATCCTTGTCGGATTTCATATATGGTAGTGAACATCGCATTTTATTAATATTTTATCAAATAAAATTCGCATAGCTTTTCAATCATATCCATACCCGTATTTGCCAATCAACGGAACAAAAACCACTCCACCCTTCGATTCCTTATGAACCGTGCCATCAGAATCCTTTTTTACCAAATACAGCTGCTGGATATAATCACCCACCGGAATAGCAAGCATTCCGCCAGGTTTTAGCTGCTTGATTAGAGGCTCCGGAATATCCGGTGCCGCACACGTGACAATTATGCGGTCATAGGATGAAAATTCTGAATACCCACCTGACCCGTCTTCGAGTATAACAGTCACATTCGTATATCCGGCATCCATGAGGTTCTTCTTCGCAAACTCTACCAGTGGTGCGATGCGCTCGACAGTATAGATATGTCCGGTCTTGCCCACAAGTTCAGCCATGACAGCTGCATTGTACCCTGAACCTGTACCAATTTCAAGGATTCTTTGTCCTTCCTTGAGATCAAGCAGGTCGCACATGATAGCAACCATGTGGGGTGCAGAGATGGTCTGGCCATGACCGATTGGAAGAGGTGTGTCCACATATGCATCGCGTCGAAGTCCTTCTGGTATAAAAAGATGTCTTGGAATACGTAAAATGGCGTCAAGTACACTTTCTTTAATATTATGAACCCTGAGAGATCTTACTAATCTCTCCCGCTCCTTTTCATACTCCATGCGGTCTTCCCCTCTCCCCATCCTCTTTTATACACAGGGTAAGCAAACACGCGTTTGATGTATTTCGCAGCAACAGCATCTCCTTTTCTGGACCAGAAACTTCCATCCCTTACCTTGATGCGGGTGACAGAAAAAGACCTGCCTTCAACCTTATCCTCGTTGCCGATAACAAATTCATAATCACCAGGAACCTTTTTGATCAGTGATTCCGTTTGCTTGCCCATGTTGATGGAAATCTTGACATTGACCTCCCCAATAGCCCTGCCCCAGATAGTATCAATATCCTCTACCTTCGCAGCATCCACTCGCTTCTCCTTTGACTCGATGGTTGTCACTATAATGGGATACACTTCATCTGCCGACTCATCATCAACCACCATCTCATCGTCTTTGTACACCATTTCCCCTGATTTCAGCTGGGTCACACATCTAAACGATTCGTCTCCCTTGCTGACGATTACTCTTATACTGACTGGTTTTGGAATCTCGATCTTTGCAGGGTGCACTTGCTCACACTGCTGGCATCTTACAACAGGATTTTGCCCCCATTTCAATACATCATGCAATACTGGTTCTTTTGGTGAGCATGATGGACACTCTATTTCTACTTCCTGATTCATAATCTTAGTTCCTATGTTTAGTATAGACCCCTAAATAGTTAACCATAGCATGGCTTGATAGCAAAACATGAAATATCCAGATTCTTAACATTTCATCAAGACCAGCAACATGGTATCCATCATTTGTAGCCTGCTGCATGCGCAGCAATGAACTCCCGCATTAGTTTTGTACCAAGAATTGCAGTCTGTCCACCGTCGTATTCAGGTGAGATTTCCACCACGTCAAAACCAACTGCCATCGGTGCAAGGGTGCGTATTACTTCCCTGACATCCACTGCACTCAGACCGAAGGGTTCAGGTGTTCCAAGACCCGGTGCATATGAGGGGTCAATGGCATCCATATCCAGCGATAGGTATATTCGGGTGCATTCAAGGTATTCGATAACTTCAGACAGAACATTTTTTATCCCAACCTCAGCAACATCTTCTGGAGTATAGTAGAGTATGTTATTCTCTTTTGCAAAATCCCACTCTTCCTTCGGTCCGCTCCGAATCCCAATCGCTGCATAATTAGCTGTAACCTCGTCTATGATATGCCTTGAAACACATGCATGGCTGTACTTCAGTCCACCGTACTCTTCACGGAGATCAAAATGCGCATCCAGCACAACAACTCCAAAATCATCACCTGTCTGCCCTGCACATGCCTTGACGCATGGGAGGGTCAATGAATGCTCGCCTCCGAGCATGATGGGAATTTTCCCATCCCTTACAATAGGTTCCACACTGTAAAACAGAGCCGTCAAGGTTTCGTCGACAGATGCGTACTTTTCAAGGTTTCCGGCATCATGTATCGGCAGGTCCGCAAGATCAATGTCAAAAAATGGGATATAACTCTCAAAATTCGAAGACACCCCGCGCATTGCATCCGGCGCCCAGCGGCTGCCAGGGCGGAATGATGATGTGCCATCGAAGAGGACACCGAATATCACGTATCTGGCAGAATCGTACTCAGATAGTGCATCCATCATGGTTGGTTGGTAGAACATAGCAGTTGAAAAAACGAAACTTATCTCAGGTCAATCTTCATTTTGCCAAGAGATGTGATATATGTTATTTCCGCTCCTTCTTTGATCCTATCCTTGTACTCAGGCGGGATCATAAGTTCAAATGTGGAATAGTCGTCCATATCCATCAGCTGGACAATATCACCGGCTATTGAAAGTACCTGTGCGCTCTTTCGCTCCACGATGGGCATGTAGACCTTTGAGGATACAGAACCTATGTATGAGCGCTTCTGGTTGTCGAAGATACCGATTGCATCAATCCTTGCTTTTGCTGAACCGTGTTTTCCAGGCTTGGATTTTGAGATGCTTTTGATCACACAGGGCTCATCATCGATGATCATGTACTTGCCTTCTTTAAGTTCCTTGACTTCTACTTGCTGTTTCATTTATAAGCCTCCAGTTGGTTGTGAATAATTTCTGCTATTTGTATTTGTGGGTGGTATAATCCGTGATTCTATATATCAAGTTAACGCGGAAATGAGAACAATATACAGAAAGTTAACAATTCATGAAACTATATAAATCAATTCGTTCGATATCGGATATTCTTACCACAATCTTTATTAATTACAAATTTAAATAATTCTCTAAAGTAAATTGGAGTTGGAGGTTAAATATGAAACTATCAGGTATACTTTTAGGTAGCATCATTCTGTTTTCGCTTGCAATTGGGGCAGTCTCAGCACAGATGGGAAATACAGCAACACGGGGAGGAATAACGGGTGTTGATGCTTTTGGACATATGGACAACAGGTTCATGGGATTTTCGTCAAAGACATTCTCTCAGGTCTGCAGTGAATTCGGTGTTTCAGCCGATACAGCAATTTCGGACATGATGCTTCCTGCAAACCTTAACCGTCAGATGACCATTGCCCAGATTGAAGAAAAATATAAGCTAAAAGCTGACGACATCGCTAATTACATGGTCATGCACATGCACCATACAACCGCATCTGTAAATGCAAGACAGATGGTGTTGATGCGTCAGCAGGCATCGCATGGTAAAAGATTACAAGGGATGGTCCAGGGTCTTCATTTCATGAGGGTGGGCAATTCAGAATACGGTGAATATGTCACATACACCTTTGACGAGGCTGGTATAGTCCGGGACTTCGCGGTCTCTGGAGATATAATATTTGACTCTATCGAAGTTTTAGATTTTATTTATACTGATGAGAACATCCAGGGGTCGAGCGCCCAGTATGTTGGTGAATCGGCAATATTCAACCTTCATGACAACCCGAATGCAATAACGCAGGTTATGGCACTCAAAAACATTTCCGTGGTATTCGATTTAGCAGAAGGTGTGGAGGCAAACCGGATTACTGATCAGGAAAACGGAACAACAATCGTAAAAATAAGAAAGAACAACTTCGAGGGATACCTCATATTATGCGAGGATTGTTTGAGACGTGAAGTGGACACAAACAATGTTGATATCGAGATTAAGGATGGGACCGTAAAAGCGTATCTGGTTGAGTACAGCAAGGTCATTTTCAGGGCTACACCCATGGAACCGCAGTATCTTCAGACGCAGTACCAGTATTCAGAGCGTTCTTTATACATGAATCAGAGGATCAATCAGGAAATCGCAAGTGGAAGAGTCGGTGCAGAAGTTGCAATCCGCAACCGAGGTGACACATCATCTCTCCTGAATTATACCGCTGTTAATTTGCAGTTAAGGGAAACTTTACGAAACCGTGTGGTTTTGAGTGTGGCATCTGAACTTGAAGAAGGGCAGATCATCACCATTAACCTAGACAATGAGACCCTAGATCTTACAAGACCTGAACGCATTCGTTTGAGGTATGATGGGCAGTTGCTTACATGTGTGGACAACATCGATGAGCTGTTTGCAAATGGAAGTCTTCCTCTCTGTTATATGATGCGGGAGAATGAGACAGCTACTATGGCGGTGTACATTCCCGAGTTCTCGGAACATGAGATCATAATAGATGTGGAACCAGAGCCCACTGAAACAGAAACGGAACATGAGACCCAAGTTCCCACAGAAACCGAAGAGGGCGCTCCAACACCGGCATTCGGGGTAGTGCTTGCAGCCACTGCACTGGCAGTTGCATATGACCGCCGCCGAAGGTAAAACTATTATTTGCTACACGTATGGGAATCAAAGGATACCAAGTTCCTTAAGCTTCTCATCCGTGGGCACCCCCTTCTCGCTCCACCCTCTGAAGTGGTAATATTCTGCAAGTCCCCTGTTAAAATCATCCCTGTTAATTCCATCTTTTCCAAATAAACGCATAGGTAGGTTGTCATCAGCACGTGTGAATCCCACACTGTTATTGAATAACCTTTCAAGGTTCCAGATACGCTCACCGGTACGCAGCAGTTCTTCAGGGGAATAGTGTATCCCGATCACAGCGCTTAAGAGCGCGGCCAGTTCTTCCTCACCCATTGCAAAGGTGGCGAACTTGCATACCATGAGTGAATCAACAGCAGCTGCAAGGTTCTGGAACACCTGTACAAGCCCTGCCTTGCCATCAAATGTCAGGCGGTCGATGAGTTTTGGCTTTCCGATGACCTCAGGAGCTACCATGTATGCACGCAGATGGCAACCTCCCCGGTTAGAGGTCGCATACCCCAGCGCCTGTCCCATGATCCCACGTGGGTCGTAGCCAGGGAACTCAAGTCCTTTGGAACTCATGCTCAACTCAACAGCACCCTTTGCCTTCAGGTACGCATACGACCCTGCCGCAAGTTCACTTTTTCCTTCTCCGATATCTGAAACAAGTTCTTCCAGTTGCACTGGACCGATTTTAGTGGAAGTGAGTTCAGAGTACGCCGCAATGGTTGAACCGGAGGAGATGGTATCTATCCCATAATCATTGCATATCCTGTTTGCCTTGATGATGGGGGCCATGTCCCCGTTCCCGATGTCTGGCCCAAACGCCCAGATGGTCTCGTATTCCGGTATCTCAAACCCCCCTTTGATACTTCGCTTGCACCCAACCGGACAATTGTAACACGAATGCTTTTTGAGATCATAATTGTCCTTGATATACTCACCAGACAAGGATTCTGCACCCCTAAACTGTCCGGTCTGGAAGTTGCGTGTTGGCAGTATCTTCATATAATTCATGAGGTTCAAGAGCACCGATGTCCCGTAATTTTTAAGACCTTTCGATGTCACAGGACTTGCGCGAAGAAGCCTCATAGAATTATCTTTTGCTTCTGCGAGCGCCTCAGCATCTGCGATTTCAGGTTTACTGGTTCCCTTCACCACGATCGCCTTTAGGTTCTTTGAACCCGCCACTGCCCCAATTCCTCCCCGACCGCATGCATGTACATAGTCGTTCATGATGTTTGCAACCGGAACCTGACGTTCACCTGCTCTTCCAATGCACGAAACCCGCCCCCTTGTCTCCAGCAAACGGCTTGTTTCCCATGTATTCTTTCCCCACAGGTTTGATGCGTCCGCAATATCCACATGCTCATCCTCAATCTGGACGTATACTGGCTTATCAGCTTTGCCTGTGATTATAAGCGCATCAACACCTGCAAATTTCATTTCCTTTCCAAAGAATCCACCTGCACTTGAATCAAAAATAGTTGATGTGAGCGGTGATTTTGTGATGATGCTGTGCCTGCCCGACATGGGAACAGGTGTACCTGTAAGCGGACCTATTGTAATGATAAGGCAATTATCAGGACTTAAGGGGTCAATAGCTGGCTGTACCCGGTCATAGAGAAGCTTAACACCCATGCCGCGCCCACCAAGAAAATCCTTGGCAATGTCTTTACTAGTTCTAGATTCTATAATCGAATTGTTGTTTAGGTCTAAAGTTATTGTTCTTCCTGCCCAGCCAAACATCTTAATTTTTCCTGCCAACTATTATCTTTATATTGTAGGTGAACCAGATATTGTCATTCCTAAGCCTGATATTCAGGTCCGTAAGTTCATATTCCATTGCTGCAAGCATCATTTCTTTCACACGTTTTACTGATTCTGCATCCTGTAAGGACATGGAAATCCACTCTTCAAATCCAAAATCAATAGGCCAGTACTTAGAAATTAGGATATCAAAACCGTGATTTTGAAGTATCTGCAAAATCTCGAATGATGGATAGTGCTTTACATGGGAGGGGTTTCGAAGTCTTTCCATTTCGTTCTGGTAATCGCTTTTTGCTATATCCTCAGGGGAGACAATGTCTGAGATAACTATTTTCCCACCGGGACGCAGGACTTTTAACATCTCTGATATTGCTATTTCAGGATTCAAAAAGTGATGAAAAGCAAACGTACATGATACGATATCAAAACTGGACACAGCAAAGGGAATCGATTCCATATCCTCAGTTTCAAATATTACATTCTCGACGGCTTCATCTATCTTATACTGTTTTGCGATCGCAAGCATTTCATCCGTAAAATCGATACCAACAACTTCACAGACGTGCTTTGCAAATTCAAATGCCAAAAATCCGGTACCTGTTGCAACATCCAGCAGCCGGTCATTTTTGGATGGAGCTGTCAGTTCAATGATACGCCTAAGATTTTCTTGGTTAGAAAGAGCGCTGCTCTTTGCGTATGCCTTTGAATGTTTTCCAAACTGGTCCTGTGCTCTGGTTCTTTGGATCATCTTTCTGGTATGGATTCAACTTTTGTCAAAGATCGTTCTGCTTCTCTAAAATGTGCTTCCAAGTCAAGCAACTTCTTTTTTAGGTTAACCCCGCCGCTGTACCCCCCAATCCCGAATTTCGCAACCACCCTGTGGCAGGGAATCACAATAGGGTATGTATTCTTGGACAATGCCTGTCCGACCGCCTGTGCTCCCCCACACTTGCCAATGCGGCTTGCAAGTTCTGAATATGTAATCGTTTCTCCGTAGGGTATTTTTCTCGTTTCTGTGAGCACCTGTTGCTCGAATTCCGTGAGACTGGACATGTCCACATCATAATCGGAAAAATCCACTTTTTCACCACCCAAATACTTTAAAATATCCTTAAACCACATTTCAAATACTATTTATCTTCCTCCCCAAATATTATCTGTTCGATTTGTTCTCTTTTTCTCTTATGCAACCGCCAGCTTGTAAAAAGAAATCCGACAACGATCAATGCGGCAGTTGACCCTATGATTAAAAAAGGAAGTGTAGATTCAAGAAGCAATGGATTGAGGTTATCCCTCTGCTCGTATGTTGGGTACATGATGTCATGTTTGTCGTTGCTGTGCGCAAGTCCTAGTGCATGTCCAATTTCGTGCTTGGAGATCTCATGCATATTGGAATCACCATACTGGAGCCATGAAAACCCCTGAAAGTTACCGACCTCGAGCACGATCTCAACTCGCAGGCATTTTTCGTTCAGGATATATGGTCTGCAAAATCCTGCAACACCTTCTGGTGCACCAATGACCTCTTCTAGGTTCTCGACCCATTTTATTGTAATATCTGCATCATGGGTCTCAACTATTTCAAATACAGGTGTGAAGTTCAGTTTTCCATTTCCTCCTTCTTCCCAGTACTCAAGAGCTTTCTCAACCTGTGTCAGGTAGGTTGGACTGTAATGTGGTGGCACGTTCTTATCATCAATAAAAACAGTGATTGGAGAATGATCCCATGGCATCTCAAGGATTTTTGGATATGTATCATTATCTAACGATGAGGCAACTGGCGATGCAACGACTAGGACCAATAGAACTATTTGAGAGATGAAGTTTGCTTTTGACATACGTAGTTTCATTTTCTCGTGAACTACCACCCCATAAATTGGCTGGCTTCCTGCTTCAAAGAACACCCGCTGTTTTCTTCACAGGCTTTAAATCGGGAAGTCCCTTCCCTACTGCGTTCCATTTTTAACTCAGTCGGTTTTATATGTACTGATATAGAATGATAGTTACAAAACCTAATGAGTAACAATGTAATATGTGGTTTGATGTGATATATATGTGACTACAGACATTTGCTACCGTTTGAAAACACTGGTCTTCTTACTCCAAAGGTGATAAACAACTAACGTACATAAACTTAATTGGAAGCTCACTGGCCCCCAAAAGGGCAGGATTTTCGCAAAAGTAATTACTGATTAATTCAATCATTCCTACATGCCAGGAAAGATTGCAGTTGTATTTGACAGCGCAGGCACACTCCTGCATATGTATCGTGTGGCAAAGGAATTAAGCACAGGTATACTTCTAAAGGATATTGAAAGCACGTCTATAGTGGCAAAAAAACCTGGTCGTGCGCTTGTAGTACTCCACGCAGAACCTGAAACAATCCTGCACTGTGATCTCAGGATGACCCTCATCAAATTCATCAATGACTATGAGATCG
>JAFGOO010000167.1 GCA_016926455.1 Methanosarcinaceae archaeon
CTGCCAGCGTTCCGTACTGTACTGAGGTGTGCGAGCCCTCGGGAACTACGGATCGTTGCCATGCTCACTCAACATTACTACTTTTTTCAAACGAGTACGTAGATTTTTAGCAGTTTTTGGTGAATAATGCATATCATAGCAATTTACAAAGATATCTGTTACCTTCCAAGTGTCCAAAATTTTAAATCTTTTTTATATGGTGGTCTTTGCTACGATTATAACTCTACAATCCCAAGATCCAGTAGTAATGATAAGATTATTGCAATTATGGAAAACGCAAAAATGACCAGATAGTTCAAACGTTCCCTGGAGACTGAAAGGCTCCACATAATGTAATTGAGTCCTTCAAAATCCTTTTCTTGCAAAGGTTCACGTGTTTGTATTTTTTCTAGTAGACTCAGGTTTTTTATTACCCCAACCCTGCGCTTTGCGATATCATATCGGTGGGAAAAAAACAGAAGGTATCCAACTACTCCTGCATACCACAGCACTCTTGCAACAAATCCACTGTAGTGGTCTGCGATTATTATTGCCCGAAGAAGGATTGCTGAGATAACTCCAATCCAGAAATACATTTTGATGAGATTAATGCTGTATCCTTTCGGGATCCTGACGTTGGCAGAATCGGATTCGAATTGTTTCATGGAAATCTTTTGTATGTGTTGTTGGTTGACATACTTCTAATGCTAAAGCCTTTGGGGTTCTATAGTTAGTTACGTTTGCATTAGAGCTACTTTAAGGATCTCAGTGTCCTCTTCCATCAAATCTCTTTCTTTGATGGATTGAAATGTGCTTTGGCTCATTGAAGCATTAAACGCCGCATTAGCATCTGCATTCTCAACGTGTCCATAATGTGGGCACTTAAAATCTTTGCATTTTCTATAACATCTTACTTGCTACACATTTGACTTGTATATTCTGGTTCAATATCGATAACAGGTACTCCAAGCATCTTAGCCCTATATTCGATATATGTTTGTAGCTGGGAGAAAGACCAATTGTTTAAGGAGTATTCGAATGACTTTGAATGTTTAATTGCGTATTCCTTTTATGTCTTTAAATTTGACTTTTATTGTAAAATCTATCCAATGTTGGATTTCTGTTGGTGGCTGTTTGACAAAAATATGGATATGGTCTAGCATAACTTCCATTCGTTCAATAGTTCTAGAAAGTTCATAGGCTTTGCTACTTAGCAACTCTTTAACTCTGATTTCAATATCATTAGTCAATACTTTACTTTAATCCATCAAGATTTCTTCAGCAACGTCCCTGTAGGCATTCATCACGTAAGCAATACCAGATACCTTTTCAGCCTCCTCGGTAAGTGCCATGAGATCCTTACGTGAGACTGTTGAGAGATTGAACCTTCTGGATCCTGCCATAAGCTGCTGGAGTCCTACCTTTATTTTCTCAACGTATGAATATATTCCAAGTGCACCAAGTGGGATGTTTTTCATATCCTCGCCATAACACTCTGCCAGTTCCTCATAGTGAATGAATATCTCCTCAGGACGGTGTCCAAACTCGGAAACAGTCTTCGGAAGATTCTCTTCTGAAAGCCACACACCGATGTTCTTGCCCACCATGCCCGGGATCATCAGGGCACGACCCATACATACTGCCTTAAAGTGTGGTGAGCCCATTGCAAGTGCTTTGTATATCCCGTCCTCGCTTGAGAATCCGCCTCCAATTGCAAGGTCAGGCACTCTCATTCCATTCGCGTTGAGTTTCTCGGCAAATTCATAGACCAGTGATTGCAGGTAGAACGTTGGTGTCCCCCATTCTTCCATCATAGGCCATGGGCTCATTCCGGTTCCTCCTGGTGCACCATCATAAGTTAGGAGGTCGATTTTTGCATCTGCACCGTACCTTAATGCCATTGCAGTCTCTACCATGGAATAGGCGCCGGTCTTTAAGGTGATACGCTTAAATCCAAGTGACCTGAGGCGGTCCACTTCCTCAAGGAACGATTCCTTATCAACAAAACCAAGTCTAGAGTGGCGTTCAAATTCTCTTATAGCACCCAGCTTGAATGCTCCCTGAACTGATGATTTCTCAGGATCTGGGGTGACGATATAGCCGCGCTTCTTAAGCTGGATTGCTCGTTCAAGGCTCCTCACCTTGATCTCACCACCGATGCATTTTGCACCCTGTCCCCATTTGAGTTCAATGGTGTCCATGTTGTGTTTGCTGGATATGTACTCTGCAACACCCAGTCTTGTATCTTCCACATTCATCTGGACAAGCATTTCACCGTATCCATCGGTGAATTGTTTGTACAGGTTGATCCTGCGGTCCATCTCTGGTGATTGAGCGATAAGCCCGTTATTATCAAGTTTAAGGTCAGGGTCAACACCGCAGACATTCTCGCCACAAACAAGGGTAATTCCTGCGATAGCCGCACCTGCTGCAAAATGTTCCCAGTTCTTCCTCGCAATGTCTGTGGAACCAAGCGCACCTGTGAAAATGGGGACTCTCATTTTTACTTTTTTACCCCATCCGTATTCAGTTGTAGTGTCGACATTTGGGAACCGTGCAGTATCGGGGTCAACCTCTATACATTCTGGAAGACCCACTGCACCTACTGCATATCCCTGTATATTCAAATGTGAATAATCCACAGGATAGTTTTTGTCTGCACCCGCCGTAATCTCTCCGAACGGCCCGGGATATAATACTTCCCGTCCTCTGAACGAGGACTTGAAAATTTCACAGTTACCGCGGCATCCATCTACACATCGTGTGCATATGCCGGACATTGGTACAACACTTTTAGATCGGTTGAATGTCTGTGTTGCATCATTTGAGTTTGGTTGTCTAAGATTCACCATGCAAATCGCTTCCATTTTTGAATAATAGGTATCTTTATTTCACAATCTGTAATACACAATTTTCAAATCTGTAGAAATACAGCAGTAGGAAAGTGATTGTAGTATCATTTTATTTATAGATTTTGATTGACATTAATATTTTTACTAAATGCGAGATTGAATTAGCAATCAAGATTGGACAATTTTAATAATAAAACCCGGAACTTGCTAATTTTATTAAAAAAAAGTTATATTATTATAGGGAAATATTTATATATACGGAAGTAGTTAAGTGGCTACCTACTAGTGCCAATAAAAAAACAATTTCAAAAAATTCAGTAAATATAATTTAACTGTTTGGACTTGCACAAATTGATAATGACCAATACGAGACAAAACAGGAGTTCATTCAAAATGAGAGATTATGCAGATTATGCAGTTTTCTGGGGGTGCATGATTCCAGCGCGTTATCCTTTTATGGAGAAATCAATCCGATTTGTGTTTGACAGGATGGCCGTTGAGCTTCATGATATTAATGGTGTTACCTGCTGTCCCACAAAACCAATCGTCAAATTGGGAGACGAATTAACATGGTATGTAATAGCGGCCCGGAACCTTTGTCTGGTAGAGAATATGGGCATGGATCTTATAACGCCATGCAATGGTTGTTATAGTACATTAAAAGCAGCTTCAACAGAACTTAATATAAATATTCGACTTCGACATGAAGTTAATGAAGTACTTGCAAGTGTTGGACACGAGTACAAGGGTACAATACAAGTTAAGCATCTCATTGAGGTATTATATGATGATTTTGGCATCGATGAGATTAAAAAACTCATAACAAAACCTCTTGATGGGATGAAAATAGCAGTTCATTATGGATGCCACATGATTCGTCCAAGTTCTGCGATACATTTTGATGATTCGAACAATCCCACAAAGTTCGACATTCTTGTTGAAGCACTAGGTGCTAAAAGTGTGGACTATACAACAAAGATGCTCTGCTGTGGCAATAACTTAAGCAATACAGAAGACCCCTTGGATTCGGTAGCACTCTCACGCGAGAAGATACTTGAGGTTCAGAAAATAGCAGACGCCATGACAATGATGTGTCCTGCATGCTTTAACCAATTTGATTCCAAGCAGTATCTCATGGAAAAGAGCGGCGAAAGATTGCACATGCCGATTGTATATTTCACAGAACTTATGGGGCTTGCATTTGGATTTGCCCCCTCTGAACTTGGCATGGACATGCATAGGGTCGAAACAGAATCCTTTGTAAAAACCTATCATGAGCGCTCAGAACACCTTAAAAGTGCAAGAGAATATTTCGACCTGCCAGCTTTGAGACGCTGCTATGAATGTGCTGCATGTATCGATGATTGCCCTGTTACCAAAATCATTCCAAGGTTTGAACCGAACCGGATAATAGGTGATATCATAAATGGTAAACTGGAAGAGATTGTAGAATCCCCAGATATTTGGTATTGCACAGACTGTTATACTTGTTACGAACTATGCCCGCAGAAATTTGGTATGGTAAAGGTTTTCGACCGTCTGAAGAACCTCTCCAATGAATACGGCGTGGCTCCTGCGGGTTTCAAAGGAGGACTCAAGATGTTTATGGAAACCGGAAAGTTGGGTGAGCCAACGGAAATACGTAATAAATTGAAACTACCCAAACCACCCGAAAGTGGTGTGGAGGATTTCAAGAAATTGATTAAAGAAATCAAAAGTCGAAAAAAACCTGATCAAGGTTTGCAAACTGAATCTATGTCAGAAAAAATCGTTGAAGAACATATAGGTGAATTAAATGAGAAGTAACTGTTACATTCCATCTGGATGTGCCGTTTCCGGCATGATGAGTGAGTCCGGAAAGCGAGTGGATGGAAGTGACATAATTAAGTCAATTGCTCTTATGCACGACCGTTCAAATGGTCTGGGAGGCGGTTTTGCAGCATATGGCATATATCCCAGGCATTCTGATGAGTATGCTTTCCATATGATGTTTGACAACATAAGCGTAAAAGAAAGCTTCGAAGACCATTTCAAGGACAGATTTGACATTGTATTGGATGAAAAGATACCAATACGTCCAGGTGCTGTTTTTGAGGACAAGACATCTGGAAGATATAATGGATATGGAACTCACCCAATTATAAATCCTCCATTATTGTGGCGTTATTTTGTTGATGTACCTGAGAGTAAAATGAAGTTTGTTTCAGAAAGTGAATATGTTGTTGAGGAAGTGATGGAGATCAACTCGACAATAGATGGTGCTTTCGTTGCGTCATCTGGTAAGAATATGGGAGTTTTCAAAGGCGTAGGATACCCTGAGGATATTGGAGTGTTCTACAAGTTAGATGAATATAAAGCATACATCTGGACTTCACACGGCCGTTTCCCCACTAACACACCGGGCTGGTGGGGTGGTGCACATCCATTTAGTCTTCTTGATTGGTCCATAGTCCACAATGGAGAGATATCTTCATACGGCATAAACAAGCGCTACCTTGAGCCTTTTGGATACAAGTTAGAACTTCGAACAGATACCGAGGTTGTTGCATACCTTTTTGATCTGCTTGTTCGAAGGCATAAGATGCCAATTGAACTGGCGGTTAAAGCCCTTGCTGCGCCTTTCTGGAAAGATATTGACAGAATGCCTGAACCCGAAAAAAAAATTGCTACCTGTATAAGACAGGTCTATGGCGGTGCACTCTTGAATGGACCTTTCAGTATCATTCTCGGGCATAACCGTGGTATGGTCGGCTTCAATGACCGCATCAAGTTGCGACCCATGACATGTGCCAGGAAAGATGACACTCTCTACATGGCATCTGAAGAATCGGCCATCAGGGAGATAGCACCGGATTTGGATGTAGTGTGGAGTCCACGAGCGGGAACAGCAGTTATAGGTGAATTGAACGAGGAGGTGGTGTAATGGCATCCCAGTTACCGCCAGAATTCATAGTAAAAATCGACTACGACCATTGCAGACGTTGTAGGCGTTGTGTTATGAACTGTAGTTTTGGATGCATGCAGTTCAAGGACAAAGTTGTGCCTGATCACAAGAAATGTGTTGCATGTCATAGGTGCGTGACATTCTGCCCCGAATCTGCAATAACAATTGCCAAGAACGAACTAGCTTATAAGGAAAATGCAAACTGGCTGCCGGAAGTCCGGCAGAATATCCTCAAGCAGGCAGAAACAGGTGGCATACTTCTTGCAGGAATGGGTAATCCCAGACCATTCCAGATTCTCTGGGATCACATGCTGATCGATGCATGCCAGGTCACAAACCCTTCCATTGATCCACTGCGCGAACCCATGGAACTTAGGACGTACCTTGGTAAAAAACCGAACCTTCTGGAGTTTACGGACAGGAACGGTGAGGTTGACCTTGCAACCACACTACAACCCCAGATTAAACTTGATGTACCTATCGTGTTTGCAGCGATGTCGTATGGTGCGATAAGCCTGAACGCCCATAAGGCGCTTGCATTGGCTGCTAAAAGATCAGGTACTCTAATGAACACTGGTGAAGGCGGACTTCACGAAGACCTATATTCGTATGCTGGTAATATCATAGTCCAAGTTGCTTCCGGTCGATTTGGCGTGCACAGTGAATACCTTAACACCAGTGCAATGGTCGAAATAAAGATTGGACAGGGTGCAAAACCGGGTATAGGCGGTCACCTCCCAGGTGAGAAAGTGGGAGAGGAAATATCAAAGACCCGCATGATTCCTGCTGGAACGGACGCTCTTTCTCCTGCACCACATCACGATATATATTCGATTGAAGACCTGTCGCAGCTCATCTATGCGATTAAGGAAGCTACGGATTACACAAAACCCGTAGGTGTCAAGATATCCGCCGTCCACAACGTGGCTGCAATAGCAAGTGGTATTGTACGTGCGGGTGCCGACGTTGTTACAATCGATGGGTTCCGTGGCGGCACTGGAGCTACACCCATGGTTATCAGGGATAATGTAGGAATACCCATCGAACTTGCACTGGCTGCAGTTGACCAGCGCTTGCGTGATGAAGGTATCAGGAACAATGCTTCAATTCTCTGTGCTGGAAGTATCCGCAACAGCGCTGACGTTGCAAAGGCAATAGCTCTCGGTGCGGATGCAGTTGTTATAGGTACTGCCGCTTTGGTTGCCATGGGCTGTCGTGTGTGCCAGAACTGCTATACTGGTAACTGTGCATGGGGAATTGCTACCCAGAAACCAGAACTTGTGCGCAGGTTAGACCCGCAGGTCGGTTCTGAACGGCTTTCAAATCTTCTGAAGGCATGGGGAAATGAACTTCGGGAGATACTGGGTTCGCTTGGTGTCAATTCAATCGAATCATTGCGTGGTAGTCGTGAACGTCTGCGAGGCATCAATCTGGACGAACAAACACTGAAACTACTGGGTATCAAACCTGCTGGAATAGGGCAGTGAGGTAACATAAATGGTAATGAGGATTGACTGCAAAGGAATGTATTATCGTATCTTGAATAAGATAATCCGTGATGCCATTAATGAAGGCGAGACAGAGTTCATACTGGATAATGTGAACGGGCAGCGTTACATTGGCAATGGTATTAATAATGATGTCAAGATCACCATAAACGGTGTTCCAGGCAACGATCTTGCGATGTTTATGAATGGTTCGTACATAACTGTTAATGCCAATGCCCAGGACGGTGTTTCCAACACCATGAATGCAGGTGAGATTATTATACACGGAAACGCAGGCGATGTCGTTGGATACGGTATGCGCGGCGGAAAATTGTATATCAAAGGCGATGTAGGCTACAGAACCGGCATTCACATGAAGGAGTATAAAAAAAAGGTTCCTTTGATCATTGTCGGTGGTACAGCAGGTGACTTCTTTGGTGAGTACATGGCAGGTGGAATCATGATCCTCCTTGGATTGGATAAGAATGAGGACACTCCGATTGTAGGTGATTGTATTGGAACAGGGATGCATGGTGGCGTGATTTATGTACGGGGTGAGATTGAGGAACATACTTTGGGTAAGGAAGTAAGTGTGTTTAATCTGGATAAAAAAGACGAGAAAATTCTCAACAAATATCTGAAGGAATACTGCGACTACTTCGGTTTTGATTTTGATGAATTAATGAGTAAGCCTTTTATCAAACTACTTCCTATCTCCAGTAGACCGTATGGGAATTTATATGCGTATTAAGGCATTTTGGGCTACAAAAATGTCCTCATTTAGAAGACGGAATTTTGATAAATTCGTCCAATATTTCATGTGCATGATATTAAAGTTGTTGTACTACAATTTTGGATTTTTCAAAATCCTTGGCATAAAAGGAGTTTTACATGGAAACGAAAAATGTAAGTAGTGGGGACTCTTCACTTGATGATGTTTTACAGGGTCTTCTTCTTGGAGATAACATCGTCTGGCAGATCGATAGCCTTAATGACTATTCACGTTTTGCTGAGAAATTTATTCAACAGGGACTCAGAGACTGTCACCGATGTGTTTATGTTCGTTTTGCCCGTCATACGCCGGTCCTTAAGCGTATGAAAGGTCTTGACCTGGTTCATGTTGACCCCAGCAAGGGTTTTGATTTTTTCAGCACTGAGGTACACAGAATAATTGAAAAATATGGTAGAGAAGTTTTTTATGTTTTTGACAACCTGTCTTGGTTGGTAGCTGAATGGGCTACAGACGAGCTTCTTGCTAATTTTTTCAAGGTAACCTGCCCTTACCTGTATGAACTTGGTACTGTCGCTTTTTTTGCTATCACACGTGACATGCATAGCCATTCAACTGTTGCAAGTATTCGGGATACTACTCAAATACTGGTCAATGTTTACCGTGTGGATGGCAATACATATATACATCCATTAAAAGTTTACAAGAGATATTCTTCACAGATGTTTTTACCGCATGTCAATTCCAGTGGAAGCTGGGTTCCGATTTTTAATAGTGGAGAGGCTGCTGCAGTTTCAGCTCATGATCACAAAAAAATTCTTACCAAAGACACTAGTACCATTGCTCCATGGGACAGCCTCTACAAAAAGCTCACACAGTATTATGAAGGGTGCGGAAATGACACGAAACTCTCTCCTGAAACATTTGCACTAAAGCAGGAACTTACTAGGATGATATTAGGAAACCATCCCGAGTTTAACAAGGTTGCTGATCATTTTTTGACTATTGAAGAACTTTTGTATGTAAGGGAGCGCATCATTGGTTCTGGGAGTATTGGAGGAAAGGCTGCCGGTATGTTGCTGGCGAGAAGTATTCTGCTAAAAAATGGAGGAGGTAATGATTTTTCAAAAATCTTGGAACCACACGACTCATTCTATATTGGATCAGATGTATTTTTTAGTTTTATGGTCAATAACGACCTTTTTCCCCTGCGTTTACAGTTATCTGAAAACCCAAAATTGACGAAGGAAGAGTTCGAAGAGATTGAAAAAAGTTTCATTAATGGAAAATTTTCGGATGAAATAATGGGGCATTTTCAAGACATGATTGATTATTTTGGACAGGCACCTATAATTGTAAGGTCCAGCAGTCTGCTGGAGGACAGTTTTGGGAACGCATTTGCAGGTAAGTACCGAAGCGAGTTTTGTACAAATCAAGGTAGTCCCGATGAACGACTTGAAGCATTTACTCATGCAGTTAAACTTGTCTATGCAAGTGCATTGAACCCGGATGCACTTGCATATAGGAGAACACATGGGCTTGAAAATACCGATGAACAGATGGCAATCCTTGTACAGCGTGTTTCAGGGATACCTTATAAAGACTACTTCTTCCCAAATCTGGCAGGTGTCACATTTTCAAGGAACCTCTTCACATGGACTCCACGCATAGACCCGAATAAGGGAATGATTCGTTTAGTATTCGGCTTGGGTACGCGTGCAGTTGATCGCGTAGGAAAGGATCACCCAAGAATAATTGCTGTAAGTCATCCTGAACTGAGGCCCGAGGTTGGACTAAAAATAGCAAAGTATTCCCAGTGGGAGGTAGATATTCTTGACATTAAGAACAATGAATTTAAGACACTGCCAGTTTCTGAGATCCTTAGAGATGGGGACTATCCCAACCTTAAACTGTTTGTCTCCATTCTCAAAGACGGTCATCTGGATGATCCGCTTACCGGACTCATTGATACGGATAATCTAGTCCTCACTTTCAACAATCTCATAAGAAAAACAGATTTTGTAAAAAATGTTGAAATAATGTTGGATATAATCGAAAAGGCTTATGGTCAACCGGTGGATATGGAGTTTACAGCATTTATTAATTCTAAAGAGAAGGTAAGAATTAATTTGTTACAATGCCGTCCAATGAAGATTCCTGGTATTGTAGATTCTGTTATCATACCTGATGATATACCAAAAGGGAATATATTATTCAGGTCAAGTAAGACCATAAATGGGGGGGTGATTGACGATATACAGTATATAATATATATCGACCCAAGGGAATATGCAGAAATTGGAGAAATGGATATCAAAAAGTCAGTGGGTCGTGTTGTGGGGCGTCTCAATGAACAACTGCATTTGAAAAATGCCAAGTTTATGATGATGGGGCCTGGAAGGTGGGGTAGTAATAATCTAGACCTAGGTGTAAATGTGAGCTATTCGGATATAGGCAATACTGCGGTTCTTGTTGAAATTGCCCGCGAAGAACATGGTCATACACCTGAAGTATCATATGGTACACACTTTTTCTTGGATTTGGTAGAAGAAAAGATCATTTATGTGGCTATTTATCCCGATAAAGAGAAATCAGAATTTAATGAGAATTTTTTTGAAAAATCAAGAAATATCCTGACCGAAATACTGCCAGATGAGGAGAATTTTGAGAGAGTGGTAAAGGTGATAGACGTTTCAGCAGAATCGGGTGGCAAATATGCAACTGTCGTGACCGATCAGTTGAACCAGAACGCTCTTTGTTATATTAAAATTGACCCTGTGTTTTTCCCTTAGTGCAAAGCATCTATATTATTTAATAGAGTCGCTTACGGGGACGGTAAAACACTTTAGCGCTGGGCTATTTTATACGGATTATGACTTGTACTTTCATGCCTAATGCCCCCATATTTGACAGCCACCGAAAAATAGCACGTAAATTACGAATGACGGGTTGCAGGGATAGAGAAAGCCCATTTTCTTTAGACATGGAATGAATCGTATCCCGCCTTTTAGTTGACACTAAAAATCAGCAAAATTTTCTTAATAAAATAGAACGATATACTTAATTTTGCTTAAG
>JAFGOO010000168.1 GCA_016926455.1 Methanosarcinaceae archaeon
AATGCAATACAGAACATGATAGGGATATCAATGCTGCAATCAATATCAAGAAGTTTGCACTCCAAAATCAAAATCTAATAACCGTTTAACACCTTCGGAACGGGGGGAAGGGCTTGTGGACTTGTGAACGATGGTTCAAAGAATGAAGCAAGAAGCTCCATGTATAAGCGTGGAGTAGTTCACATCAAATATGGGCAAATCCACGAATTTTCAAAGGTGGGATACATCCCGTTAACTTATCGATAAAAATTTACCAGTATACTGGATAATAATTATGTTGTTTTTCATAAAATACAGGCCTATTAAAATTACAATGCATTTGTGATATCACAACATGGTTGTAATCGTATTAACTATAATCAACATTTATACGATACTACTATATTCACAATTAGTAGCCAGATTTTTTTAAGTTTATTATATAACTTTGTTTTTCCTTAAATTATAAGCATTCCTTAACATATCCATTGGTAAACTATGGTTCAAGGAACAAAGAGGAGTGAGGTACAACATGTCAAACAAAGAATTTTTCGAAAAACTTAGAGATGCAATTGTCAATCAAGATATTGATGGTTGTGTAGATGCCACTAAAAAAGCTCTTGAAGCTGGCATCGCCCCATATGATGCAATCAATGATGGTCTTGCGGTGGGAATGAAGATAATCGGTGATAAATTTGAAGCTGCAGAGATATACCTTCCACATATAATGATTTCTGCAAAAGCAATGAATGCTGCCATGGAAATTCTCTCGCCCTTGCTGGAAGCAGATAAGACGATAGAGGGAGTTGGAACTGCTATCACCTATGTTCAGGAAGGAGATATCCACGACATCGGACATCGTCTTGTTACAACCATGCTGGGTGCAAACGGATTTCAGATAATCGACCTCGGCGTGGATGTACCAAATGAAACGATAATTGAAGAGATAGTCAAGAACAAAGGTAAGAAAATAATCCTTGTTGGGTCGGCACTCATGACGACATCCATGCTCGGTCAGAGAGATACAATTAAACTGCTTGAGGAAGAGGGTCTCAGGGACTCTGTGAAGATCATGCTGGGTGGGGCACCGGTCTCAGATGCATGGATCAAAGAGATTGGAGCAGACGGAACAGCGGAGAATGCTGCCGATGCAGTTCGTGTTGCTCTTAAGATTATGAAATGAGAGGTGATTAATCATGACATTTAAAAAATCATTAGATTGCTACGAGTTCTATGACCGTGCAAAAAAAGGGGAGAAGATTACACAGGATGACTGGGATCTTGCGACTATTCCCACGAAAGCAATGGAACTTAAGAAGAAGTATGGACTTGACTTTAAGAACGAGTTTATACCAACAGATATGGATATGATGGAAAATCTGTTCAAAGCGGGTTTTGATATGCTTCTTGAGTGCGGTATCTTTTGTACTGATACCCACCGGGTCGTCAAATATACGGAAGATGAGATATGGGATGCCATCAATAACGTGCAGAAGGAGTTTGTACTGGGTACGGGGAGAGATGCCGTGTATGTCAGGAAGAGATGCGTTGGTGACAAGAGGAAACCAATCATTCAGGGCGGTCCAACAGGTTCTCCTATCTCTGAAGAAGTGTTTATGCCAGTTCACATGAGCTATGCATTGGAGAAGGAAGTTGACACGATCGTAAACGGTGTGATGATGACCGTTCGCGGAAAACCACCAATTCCTGGCAGTCCTTATGAGGTACTGGCAGCCAAGACAGAAGGCAGATTGATCAAGCAAGCTTGTGCAATGGCCGGAAGGCCTGGCATGGGCATATAGGGGCCTGAGACTTCCCTGTCCGCTCAGGGAAATATATCTGCTGATTGTTCCGGTGGAATGTTCAGCAGTGATAGCCATGAGGTGTCACAACTTAATGAACTTAAGATTGACCTTGATGCGATTAGTGTAATTGCACATTATAACGCTAACAGTGATATCATCATGGACGAACAAATGCCTATTTTTGGTGGTTATTCCGGTGGTATAGAGGAAACCACTATTGTTAATATTGCAACTCATATCAATGCATTTGTGATGAGCAATGCAAGCTGGCACCTTGATGGTCCGGTGCACATTCGCTGGGGATCGACCAATACCAGGGAAACACTGATGATTGCGGGATGGGCATGTGCAACTATCTCAGAGTTCACTGACATGCTCTCAGGCAACCAGTATTATCCATGTGCAGGACCATGTACCGAGATGTGCTTGCTGGAAGCTTCAGCACAGTCAATTACAGATACTGCATCTGGCCGCGAGATACTTTCGGGCGTAGCATCTGCAAAGGGTGTGGTACAGGACAAGACGACGGGCGTGGAAGCAAGGATGATGGGAGAAGCTGCAAGGGCAACGGCAGGTATGGAGATAGACGAGGTCAATAAGATACTGGATAACCTTGTGAAACTCTATGAGAAAGATTATGGAAAGGCGCCAAAGGGAAAGAAATTCCAGGAATGTTATGATGTGATGACAGTGACACCAACTGATGAACACCTGAAAGTCTATGAAGGTGCACGTAAAAAACTCGAAAATCTGGGACTGGTATTTTAAAAACTGATTCAATCTGGGTTTAATCCAGATTAACGTCCTTAACCCTTGGCCAGTGGGTTTTTACTGGCCATATTTATTTATCATTGAGTTTACAGGAGCTTAAAGTTATGGTTGAATATACTCCAAAAGAAAGATTTGTACGCGTATTAACCGGAAAAACTGTGGACAGGATGCCAGCTGTTTCTGTTACACAGACAGCAACTGTTGAACAGATGGAAGCCTGTGGCGCATTCTGGCCAGAGGCTAACGAAAATGCAGAAAAGATGATAGCACTTGCAGAAGCAGGTCACACAGAAGTTGGTTTTGAATCAGTACGTGTTCCTTTTGATATCACCGCAGAAGCCGAGTTCTTTGGATGTAAAATCAAAGCAGGTACAAAAGTACAGCAGCCATCTGTTGTTGGGCATGTCGTGAGTACCGTGGAAGATATTGAAAAACTGAAAGGTTATGATATTAATAAAGGAAGGATTGGTGTTATTTGTGATGCAATCAAAATACTTACGAACAAATATGGAGATGACCTCCCGATCATAGGCAGTATGATAGGCCCATTCTCCCTTGCACAACACCTTAATGGTGATAACTGGTTTATGGCTATTTTAACAGATGAAGCTTTTGGGCTGGCACTCATGAAATTCACAACCAATTTCAACATTGCATATGCAAAGAAAATGATAGGAAATGGTGCTGACATAATGGTCATCATTGACCCTACGGCAAGCTACCAGCTAATTGGGCCAGAGTATTATGAGAAATTCGTAGTACCTTTCCACAAGGAAATTGTTGATGAAATACATGAATTCAATGTTCCTACTGTGCTGCACATCTGCGGTAACACCACTGCAGGTCTTTCATTGATGGAATCCTGTGGAGTAGATGGTATCAGCGTTGACCAGACAGTGGATATTGCAACTGCCGCGAGTAAACTGGAGAAGGCTGCACTCATCGGAAACCTTGATCCTGTGAATATGCTCTGGAAGCAGACACCTGAAGTCATAAAGGAAGAGTCAAAGAAGGTACTGGATTCCGGTGTGGATGTATTGGCACCAGGATGTGGCATTGTCAGCAAGACCCCTACAGTGAACCTGCAAGCAATGGTGGAGATGGCAAAGAATCATAAATACTAGTCTATAGGCTAAAAATAACTTCATGTTACGAATTACGAGGTTTAGGGGTAGAGAAATTCCATGTTCTTTAGACATTGGATGAATGGTATCTCGCCTTTTATTTGAAACTAAAAATCAGCAAAATTTTCTTAATCAAATGAAACAATTAATTTTGAGTAAGACATGCAAGTTCCGTATATACCCTAACAAAATC
>JAFGOO010000169.1 GCA_016926455.1 Methanosarcinaceae archaeon
GATTTTGTTAGGGTATATACGGAACTTGCATGTCTTACTCAAAATTAATTGTTTCATTTGATTAAGAAAATTTTGCTGATTTTTAGTGTCAACTAAAAGGCGGGATACCATTCATCCCGCGTCTAAAGAAAATGGAATTTCTCTACCCCTACGCCCCTTCAATCGTAAAAAAGGTGAATGTTTGAAATATTGGACGTTGCATCCATCGATGATGCACGCAGTTGGATAGTTGACATTTTTATATGGCATTGATCTTGATCAATTTGATGGTTGTAATTCTGGATAATGTTGGAAGCATTGCAGCCAAAAGTATCTTCGATACGTTCAAAGTGTAATAGATTGCGATTTTTTTACTTCAATTAAATACCAAAATACGATATCCTCATCGCAAAGTGCACGCCGAAATCTCACCAGCCATATTACTTCTAATCATACTGCACACAGTATCGAAATCCTGTGACTGCCCCAGCGCCCACATGAGCTTTACAAGTGCAACTTCCGGGAGCATATCCTCACCTTCAATAGCACCTGCTTTTAGTATATCTCTGCCGGTATCATATACTCTGTCGCAAACCCTGCCATTCAAGCACTGCGAGGTCATAACTACCGGAATCTTAGATTGCACTGCACGCTCAACTGCAGGTATCCAGTCCGTAGAAACATGTCCAAGTCCCGTACCCTCGATGACTATTCCGCGGTAACCGGCATCAATGTAGTATGATAAAATCTCTGGGTTTGCACCGGGTGTGAATTTGACAAGTGCGCATTTTGGTTCGATTCTTTCTCTCAATTCCAACTTACGTGTTCCACGTTTGATATAATCCCCAAATGTGTTTATTTTGCGTGAGTAATAATCGACAATCCCAATAGGTTCGGAATTGATGGACTTGAACGCGTCCCTTCTTGATGTATGCATCTTGCGGATCTTTGTGCCGCGGTGGATATCACAGTAATCATCGGATGTCGTACCGTGCATAACAACGCACACCTCTGCAATATCACTAACCGCAAGAATTGCTGCACAGATCGCATTCATTGCATTGTCACTGCTTGGCCTGTCCGCACTTCGCTGGGAACCCACAAAGACGATTGGCACAGGAGTCTTAACCATAAAAGACATCGCTGCAGAAGAATACATCATGGTATCCGTTCCGTGTGAGATGATTATACCTTCTGCACCGTTTGTGATTTCTTCGACCACAGCACGGGCAAGTTCTGTCCAGTACTCAGTTTTCATATTTTCAGACAGGATATTGTAAACGACTCTTCCGCTAAAATCGGCTATATCTTTCAATTCAGGTATCGCATTCAATATATCGTCTGCAGAGAACTGTGCGGTCACGGCACCTGTTCTGTAATCAATCTTGCTTGCAATAGTACCGCCGGTTGAAAGTATGGACACCTTCGGAAGTTTACGACCACCTATTTCTCCCACTTTTTGTAACACAGAAACTCTGGGTGCAGGGACAGATTCCTGTTTTTTTCCAATAATCGTTATTTTGGCATTTTCAGTATCTATGCCAGCGTTATAACCACTGTCCATTTTTATTACTATATTTTTGGTAGTACTTGGCATCACGATGCCTTCATACACAGAACCGTTTTTTTCAATTCGCACCCTTTCGCCCTGTTCGAATTCCATGATCATCCCTTTTTACAATCTTATAGATTTCTTATTATGTATGACCGATTTAGCCATTCTATTTATTGCCCGAATCTTTAATACATCTATCAACAACTTCAAGTAGCTTCTTTATTGAGCCACATATTTTGGTGTTCAATTTTTTAATAGCCTGCTCGTCTTCTTCAAGTAAGTTCATACGGTTTTTAAGACTTCTCTTCACTTCCTCAGGTGCAGGTCCACCCGGAACAACGCGTTTTTTGATATTGGATTTCGCATCAAGTGCCTCGCAAACCTTCTCTTCAGTCAAACCCCGTGCACTCAGGCTCTCACCAATCACATTATAAGCCACTGCATCAATTTCGCCAAGTGTAGGTTCACCGCTTCCCCTCGCCAGAACACCCACTATCTGGTGTGCGGTCCTGAAAGGAATGCCTGTAGATCTCACAAGGGTATCTGCAAGTTCTGTTGCAGTGGTGAAACCATTAACAGATTGAGAAGCCATGACATCAGAATTAACCTTCATCGTTTTGATCATCCCCTCCATCATCCGGATCGCAGCTCTTGTAGTTTCTACCGAAAGCCAGATGTTTGGTGTGGCTTCCTGAAGATCACGGTTATAACTCAATGGCAAAGCCTTGCAGATCGAGAGGATTGACATTAGTGAGCCGATCACACTTCCGCTCTTCCCCCTTATAAGTTCGGCTGTATCCGGGTTTTTCTTTTGAGGCATAATGGACGAGGTAGATGCATATATATCATTCAGTTCTATAAAATTGAATTCGGATGTTGACCAGATAACGCTTTCCTCTGCCATCCTACTTAAATTAACCATAATATTTGCGAACACACCAGCAGATTCGATCAAGAAGTCACGGCTGCTTACTGCATCCATGGAGTTCTCAACCAGTCCGTCAAAGCCAAGAAACTCACAGGTACGTGTGCGTTCAATGGAAAAGCCAGTGGAAGCAAATGCTGCGGCACCCAGTGGACTCAGGTTTACTCTTGAAAAGGCATCAGCAGCACGCTTAAAATCACGGGATAAGGCATCTGCATGTGCGAGCAAATGATGTGCAAGGGTTGTGGGCTGTGCATGTTGTAGGTGTGTAAAACCCGGCATTATGGTCTCCACGTTCTCTCCAGCGGTTTTGAGCAAAGTCTTCCTGAGTTTGAGAAGGTCATCCATAATTCCCAGCATCTCATCCCTTAGAACAAAACGAATGCATGTGGCGACCTCATCATTCCGCGAACGCCCAGAATGCATCCGGCCTCCCACATTTTCTCCCACAAGGTCTATGAGCTTTGATTCAAGTGATATATGAATATCCTCATAGGTATGGTCAAGATTTTCAATTCCCATTTCCTTGATTGCCAGAAGTCCTTCTAGAATGTCACTGCAATCGTTGCTCTTGATGATCCCCTGCTCTTTCAGCATAACGGTATGCGCCAAGTCAACTGCAATATCTGCCTCGAAAATCCATTTATCAGTGTCCATTGACGATGTGAACATGGTGACTTCTTTGTCTGCCGCCTCCGCCAACCGTCCTCGTCTTAAAATATCGCTCATTTAATCCCTCAGGCAATTTTGATTTATTTGTACCCATGACAATAGAATATTTAGCGTCCTATGGTGTAGAGATTTAAAAAGATTCGGTTTTTCTAATTGTTAATCTGAGGCTGTCAAATTAGCTCATAAATCTCCTTTTCTAATTTCAGTAGTTCGCTAATTTTCAGTTCATTATGAACGCTATCCTTCGATAGCTTTATATGCGGTAAGAATGCCGCCATATGTCATTT
Source organism: Methanosarcinaceae archaeon (assembly GCA_016926455.1). Taxonomy (GTDB): domain Archaea; phylum Halobacteriota; class Methanosarcinia; order Methanosarcinales; family Methanosarcinaceae; genus JAFGQV01. Next base: position 3,419 of record JAFGOO010000169.1, read on the forward strand.
TTACCATTCAATACCAGAACCGTTCCAAAAGTCGAATTAAGACCAAAACAATGTCAGTAGTTCTCTAATTTTCCCTCCTTTTTGTTCTTACCGCTATCAATCTACCTCAAACACTCAACTACCAGCTGAACCCTTAACTTTCTTCTA
>JAFGOO010000170.1 GCA_016926455.1 Methanosarcinaceae archaeon
CATATCGGTTCTTCGAAGCCGTTGTAAAACTAACCAGTGGGTTGCCATCGAAGGCATTAATGTGACTTTGATCACGGATGCCAAATTGCCTTCGAGGCAACCACACTGCTCATAAAAATAGGGGGTGATATAAAATGTCACTAATCATAACCAAATCTTGTGGTTTAGACATCCATAAACGTTTTATGATAGCTACAATGCTTTGCAGATCAGGTGAAAAAACACAAAAGCGATTCAATAGGAATGAAGAAGGTATTTTAGACTTTAAATCCTGGGCATTAGAGGAACATTGCGATATTGTCGCTTGTGAATCTACAAGTGATTTTTGGGTTCCAATCCATGATACTCTGAGTAAGCATGTTCTTGTCATTGTTGGAAATGCACGTGACATGAAGGCATATGATCATAAAAAAACAGATAAGATAGATTCTGAGTTTATTGCACAACTTGCTTTAAATGACATGATAAAGCCTTCACGAATTTTCTCTAAATCTCATAGGGAATTCAGAGGACTTGTCCGTCTTCGTCACAATCTTGTACAAAAAAGGACTGATATAAAGAATCAAGCACAAACTATCCTTTCTTCGGAAATGTTCCATCTCAATGATGTGTTAACGGATATTTTCGGTAAGAATGGCAGAATGATTCTATCAGGCATTTGTTCAGGTCAGAACTTAGACCAAGTATTAGACAAGCTAACTCCAAATGTTCGTAAAAAGCGTGAGCAGATCAAACAGGTTTTTGAACGAGAACTCTCCCAAAATGCCTTATTCAAACTTAAAATATGCCTGGAATTGATACAGAATATTGATGACCAAATTAGCAATCTGGAAAACGAAATATTCAGTTATGCTTATCAAAACTACAAACGTGAAATGAATATCTTGATTTCTTGTCCTGGTATCGGAGAGCTAAGTGCATCAATACTGATTGCTGAAATAGGTGATTTCAAGGACTTTTCATCAGGAGATAAGCTTGCTTCATGGTTAGGTATAGTACCAAAAGTGTATCAATCTGCAGACAAATACCATAATGGAAGAATCACTAAGAGAGGTTCCAAGGTAGCTAGGTGGGTTCTAACCCAGATTGCCGGTGCAGCTTCAAAGAAAAAAACCAGTACGTTGAAGGAGTTTTTTAATCGGAAGACGAAAACAATTGGATATCAAAAGGCAATAATTGCTCTGGCGAGAAAAATTGTAACAATCATATGGCATCTCATCACAAAAGACGAAATGTATGAAGATGAAACCGATTATCATAAAGGAGATATTCAAAAGAGGAAGATTGTTGAGATATTGGAAATAACCGTTGATGAGGGAATATCTATCATCAATGAGATGTTTGCAGTATTAAACAAAAAAGATCCAGATGTAACATGACAAAGAAGAACTTTGATTATAGTATCCTAATCCTAAATTGTTGTTCTCATTATAAAGCAACAACGAATGCCATAATCAGTAAGTACTTTCATGCCAAATATGATTGGCACTGTAACTATTACAGAATTTGCATAAACTAAAAATGTACAAGACTGCGAATCTATAAGACTTAATCTCAGATTATCTTAACCATAGCAATGTTTCGCTAAAACAGTTCTTGATCAGGTTCATAAACGAAGTTATGGAACAAGAAGAACTAGAACAATATGAAACAATCAAATACAATAGGAGCTCATCAAGAAAAAAACTAATCCAACTTAACGTACTTCTTTTTGAACAAAGCTATATTTTCCCTGCTTCCGACCACAGCAACCACGTCCCCAGCTTTGAGAACCATGGATGGCAATATGTGGATTGTGACGTCTTCGCTGCGATCAACCCCGATGATCGTACAGCCAACAGTTTCCCTCAGGTTTAACTCTGCCACCGTCTTTCCCACCATCTCAGAACCTTCCTTAACATGGTGCTTTTCGATGGATATGCCTTCATAGAGCATGATGTCCTCATCGGCATCAATGGACACACGGTTCATGCACTTTGCCGTCAATTTTGCAAGCAACTGCCCTGCGACAATCGAAAGGGAAGCAACATAATCAGCACCTGCCTTGTACATCTTGTCAATAGATTTTACCGAATTCGCACGTACAAGTATGGTTGAGTTCGGATTCAGTCCGCGTGCAATAATTGTTGCAAAAATGGCATCAGTGTCATTGTTTAGGGTAACGATCACAGTTGATGCACTCTCCACACCCGCTGCTTTGAGCACCTCCTCATCAGCCCCATTTCCAGTTACATATTCAAAGTCAACGTTCTCGAGTGTGTGTGCGTTCCTGTCAACAACTATAAATCGGACATTGTTTTCTTGCAGTGTCTTAACTATTCGCTTTCCAACATCGCCGTATCCGAGCACGATCAAATGTCCGTTTATTTTCCTTCCTTTTAATATTTGATCTTCCGCCAACACCGATCACCGCGTTAATTTTTTTAAATTATACAATTCTTCAGTTCTGCCGATAGCAAGGAGAACAGAATTTTCTTTGATAACATCATCACCAAGCGGGTTCAGCGACAGGTTACCGCCCTTCCAGATACCCACAATGTTTGCCCCGGTTCTTTCGTGGATGGCAGCGGTTCTCAATGTTTCTCCTATTAAAGGGCTTTTTGGGTATATTGGGAACTCCACAATGCTTATACCCTCAAAAAACTCTGTAGCTCCTGTCAACCTGCTCAAAAACGGGTCCACAGCCTTTATACCAATGAAACGCCCGAACATGGACTTAGGAGACACCACCCGGTTCGCACCGGCATATCTGAGATATTTTGCATTGGATACTTCTTCTACCACAGCAATGATATCAATATCAGTGAGTTCACGGGCAGTCAATACAATATTCGCATCCATCTCATCAGACTTGTTTGCAATTAAGACCTTTGCTGTGTAGATGTTTGCATTTTTAAGTGTTTCTTCTTCACTTGGAATTCCATAGATGCATTGAATGCCTTTTTCCATCAACTCGCGTATTATATGCTCATTATCCTCAACAATGACGAAAGAGATGCCGTTTTCTTTTAGTTCATCGATTAGGGTTTCAACAAGGCGGTTATAACCACAGACAATTATATGGTTGTTCAAATCTTCTTGGGCTTTTGTAGGTAGTATGATCTTTACCATTTTCTCAAGCTTTGGGGTGATTACTAGCGGGAACAACCATCCGAATAACATTATCACTCCTGAAAGCTGGACAATTATTGAAAATATCTTTCCGGCATTTGATGTTAAAACTATGTCTCCGTATCCAACGGTCGTCATACTGGTTATTACCCAGTAAACGGCAGTAATAAGGTTAACATATTCAGGATGATACTCTACTCTAGCAAAGTAGAGAAAAATCATGCTATAAATGATGATCAAATTGATTGCAGTTGCAGCGTATACAGCAACAGATTTTTTTTGCCTGAGTTTTGAGAACATCATAACACATCACATACACATATATATTTTTTACCAAGTATGATGATCTTATTTCAAAACGTTCATTTTTCAGATTTCTTATTTCGAAGGGGATATTGCTTTTAATATGTTTCTGTCTTAAATGTCGATTCACAGAATAATTATCATCGGCACATCATTATGTTCTTTGAATTTCATCCAGCCTCTTCACACAATGATTGCATGATGTAGTATATATACTTTTAAAGTGAACTCACCATCAAATTCAAAATTGATCTATATTTTTGTCATAAAACACAAAAATTTATGACTATCGAGTTCAATAAAAAACCAGCAGGAAATTAGAGGTGGTTAACAGTGGATGCATCACTGTTGAATGATATTATCATCATATTTGGACTTTCGATTGCTATTATTTTTATATGCCACCGGCTTCGCGTGCCTACGATTGTTGGTTTTCTCCTGACAGGTATTCTGGCAGGTCCACACGGGCTTGCGTTAATATATGCTGTTCAAGAAGTCAATTTATTGGCTGAAATAGGGATTATATTACTGCTTTTTGCCATCGGCGTAGAGTTATCTCTGAAGGATATGTGGCAGATCAAAAAAGCAGTTTTTGTTGGTGGTTTGCTTCAGGTGCTATTAACGATTATTATTGTTTTTTTTATTGTTAGTGAAATTGGTCTGGATTTCGGTGAAGCAATTTTTATTGGTTTCATGATATCCTTAAGTAGCACAGCCATTGTACTCAAACTCCTTCAGGAAAGAGACGAAATCGACACTCTTCACGGCAAAACAACGCTTGCCATCCTGATCTTCCAAGATATCGTTATAGTTCCAATGATACTGGTTACACCCTTATTGGCCGGAGAGACAGGGAATTTGGGCGAATCCCCGCTTATTCTTATTGGAAAGGGGATTGTTTTTGTCCTGCTGGTGATCATAGGTGCTAAATGGTTTGTCCCACACCTGTTATTTCAAATTGCCCGGACACGCAGCCGTGAGCTTTTCCTATTGAGCATTATTTTCATATGTTTTTCAGTTGCATTGCTTACCTCCAGTTTAGGACTTTCACTCTCTTTTGGTGCTTTTCTGGCAGGACTGATCATATCAGAATCTGAATACAGTTACCAGGCACTCAGTAATATCATGCCTTTTCGTGATGTCTTTATGAGCCTATTTTTTGTCTCGATTGGCATGCTTCTGGACATCAATTATTCCAGCAACCTGTTCTCTTTGTTCTGATTACTTTAAGTGTACTGTCACTAAAATCAAGCATTTCCGGGTTTGTAACAACTCTGCTTGGATACCCTCTTCGTACGACAATACTTGTGGGGCTGGCACTTAGTCAGGTTGGGGAATTTTCTTTTGTTCTGTCTACTTTCGGTGTCCAATACGGTCTTCTTGATGCAAATATTTATCAGTTTTTTCTTGCAGTCTCTATTCTGACCATGGCGAGTACATCATTCATTATAGCCCTGTCTCCTCACATAGCGAATTATATGATGAGTCTACCGCTACCCAAAAGATTGACATCTGGCATTCCAATATCAGGACTTAACAGCTCAAATAAAAAAATCCATTTAAAAGACCATATTATTATCATTGGTTTTGGGATTAATGGTAGAAATGTAGCGCGGGCAGCGATGTCAGCAGGCATCCCATATCTGGTCATTGAAATGAATCCTGAAACAGTCAGGAATGAACAGTTAAAGGGTGAATTAATCCATTATGGAGATGCAACTCATGAAGCGGTGCTAGAACATGCAAATATCAGGGATGCAAGAGTTATGGTTTTAGGTATTTCCGACCCTGTTGCAACTCGAAGAATAGTTGCAATCGCTCACGACCTTAATCCTGCACTTCATATGATTGTACGGACGCGCTATCTTCATGAGATGAAACCCCTCTATGATTTAGGAGCAGAAGAGGTTGTTCCACAAGAGTTTGAGACTTCCGTAGAGATATTTATTCGGGTTCTGAAGAAATATTTTGTTCCTAAAGATGAAGTCGAGAAATTCATTGCCGAGGTCCGGGCAGATGGTTATGGGATGTTCCGAAGTATTTCTAAAAAACCGGAAGATATACGTGATGTAAAACTCGACCTTCCTGATGTTGAAATAAGTACATTTCGAATTTCAGAAAGATCACCTATGGTAGGAAAAACTTTAGCTCAAATGGAACTGAGGAAAAAATATGGCGTTACATTGCTGGTCATAAGTCGTAACTCACAGACAATGTCCAATCCACATGGAGACGTTGGTTTTTGTGCCAATGATGTACTTGTTATCCTTGGGAGTCCTGATAAAATTGCTGAGGTATCTGGACTATTTATGTGTTAATGAGGTCACCTACACTGTACTAAAATAAAGAACATCAGATTGATATGTGAAGTTCAAAAGCCATGCACAAGATACGGTCCAAATATCATCAGGACAAATGACATGAGCACTAAAAACAAAAACGTCCCTGCAATTGCACCAGATATCCTTTTTGCCTTATTTTCGTCCCCTGTTATGCGAAGAATTAGGGAGTATGTATAGTCCCTGAACACATGTCCCCCATCTAGAGGTACTGCTGGAAGGCAGTTAAAAAGCCCTACATAGAAATTCAACCAGCCAATCCAAAGTAGTGTGTTTGCAATCCAGAAAATTCCGATTCCAAGTGGTTCACCCCAGCCAACGGCATGGTAGAATTGAGCAAACGTTCCACTGAACCCAGGGAACCCTTCCCCACCAATACCGAGGATTGGGAGTCCGAATAGGATTATCCAGCCACTTGGGCCTGTGAGCATGGAGGGGATGTCTTTGAGTATCTGAAGGTACATCTTCGAAGGGTATTCTCCAACTGTGAGCCCAAGTGGTGTACTTTTTATACCGTTTGTGCTGTAATACACACCCAGAAAACCTTTTTCTTCGCCCTCATCAGGATATTGTGCAAGTTTCACATCAAATCCCATGGTCACATTGGTCTGGCCAGATGTATGGTTTGTGCCCAACACTTCAATATGTATCGTCTGGTCTGAATGAGTCGAGTTCATGAAGATAATAAAGTCTTCAACGGTCTTCAATGTGACATTGTCGATCTTTACCATCACCATCCCGCTTTCAAAACCCACTGCCTCCGCCGGCGATCCCTCCACAACCCCATTTACATGAACGCCAAAAATATCTTCTTCCGCAGTCTCTAATTTATTGATATCATAGACTGACACAACCCCATCCTTTGCCGCATATATCTTGACAACCGAACCTTGTTCAATGGTACTCATATACATAATGATATCTTGTGTATTGCTAACAGGCGTATCATCGATTTGGGTTATCACCATCTCTTTTGTGATTCCAGCTTCAAAAGCAGATGAACCGGTAGTAACATTTACGACCATGACGTCACTTAAAGGCGCAATAGCTCCCAGGACCGGCCCAAAAAACAGGAACAAAGCCACAAAAGCAACAACAAAGTTCGACATAACGCCAGCTGCCAGTATCCTTGCTCTCTCGTTGCGGGTGGCTGCCTTTTTAGTTTTTTGACCTCAGGCACCGATTCCCGTATATCTTCAGTGCCGGTTTCCTCTTCTTTGAGTTTCTCATCTTCCGTTACACCGAACAGTTCTTCCTCATCGGGTTCAGCGAATCCCCCGATTGGTACGAGGGCAAATAAAAGTCCCATGGATTTTACACGAATACCCTCAACCCTGCAAAGAATGGCGTGCGCAAACTCATGTACAATAAGCGTAACAACCAGTGCAATGATCCCCCATGTGAAAGGAATGAATTCGTTGACTCCAGGTATCAACAGGATGTTTCGTGGTTCATTGAACTTCCCGGGCTCAGGCATGGTATTTTCCTGAAGCGAGGAGAGCAGTGCAATGTCTGAAAGAATAATGATCAAAAACATTGCAGCCATTCCCACAAACATCAAGGGGATTCCGATATTTGCAAATATTCTCCAGAGATTTTTTGGGCGTGCCAGCTTGTCCAGTAACTCCTGACCACGTAATGTCCGAATCATCAGTACAGGACCGTATGTGCTGATATTGTACTTTTCAAGGATGCCCCGTCTTTCAAGGATCGAGACTATGATCCAGTAGAGCAAAAAGATCGTTAATGCAATGGTTGTGCTGCTCAAAGAATATCTCCAGAGAAGTAATACAATTAAATTGACGCGTTTTTATATAAATGGAGGGTAATATAAATCTTGGTGCTTATAATGTTCATGGTTATATATATAAACTACGTGAAATACTAGGTATACATCGAGCTAAGTCATAAGCACTGGAAAACAGTTCATCTATTATTGGTGCATAAATTGGTCAAAAATGCAAAACTGCTCGGACAGATTGTTGTTTGCGTTTGATAATCTATTAATATAGGGGAACTTTCATTATCTACTATATGTTAACAAAACGGATTATTCCTTGCCTTGATGTAACACTTGATGACACCGGAGGAACGGTGGTCAAGGGTGTGGAATTCGTGGATTTGCGGAAAGCAGGCGACCCGGTTGAACTTGCCAAGCGCTACAACCAGCAGGGAGCAGATGAACTTGTGTTTCTGGATATTACCGCATCCCACGAAGGACGTGCCACGATGATCGATGTTATCGAGCGCACAGCGAACGAGGTCTTTATTCCTCTTACAGTTGGCGGAGGTGTCGCTTCTGTTGGAGAGGTCCGGCAGATACTACGCGCAGGTGCGGATAAGGTCGGCATCAATACGGCTGCCGTTAAGAATCCAGAAATTATCAAGGAGGTATCTAAGATATTTGGTTCGCAATGCATTGTCATAGCTATTGACTGTAAGCGGAATGCCAATATCAAAGATAATCCGGACAAAACAATAATTACGCTTGAAGACGGGACGCCTGCATGGTACGAGGTGGTAATATATGGCGGACGCCAGCCGACAGGCATTGATGCAGTCCAGTGGGCCGAAAAGGTAGAGGGACTTGGATCAGGCGAAATACTGCTTACTAGTATGGATAGGGACGGGACACATGATGGTTTTGACATCCCGATAACAAAGACAATTTCTGAGGCGCTGGAGATTCCGGTCATAGCATCAGGGGGTGTTGGCAATCCCGAGCACATGTACGAAGGATTTAAGGACGGTAAGGCGGATGCAGCACTTGCGGCGAGTATCTTCCATTTTAGTGAATACACAGTTGGCGATGTCAAAAAATACCTGCAGGATAAAGGTATCTCCGTTAGGCTATAGATCAACATGACCCCAAAAAACAAAATGAGAGGCCGAATTCTGGTAACAGGCGGTGCAGGTTTTATTGGAAGCCATCTCACCGACAGGTTGAAGGAAATCGGAAATGAGGTTGTTGTGTTTGATAACCTTTGTTCTGGGAATATTGAGTTTATCCAGCACCATCTCGAGAAACCGAATTTCACGTTCATCAAAGGCGACCTGCTCAATAAGGACGATATTGAGGCAGCATGTAATGATATTGATTTTGTATACCATGTTGCAGCAAATCCAGATGTCAGGCTTAGTGCTGTGGATACACAGGTACATCTTGAGCAGAACATCATAGCTACATATAACCTTCTCGAGGCCATGCGCAAGAAGAATGTTTACAATATCGTTTTTACATCCACATCAACCGTTTACGGTGAGGCATCAACAATACCCACTCCAGAAGATTATGGTCCCCTTATACCCATCTCGCTTTACGGGGCATCAAAACTTGCATGCGAGGCACTAATCACGTCATATTCCCATTCATTTGACATTCGTTCATGGATATTCAGGTTTGCAAATATCATTGGAAGCAGGAGCACCCATGGTATCATCGTGGATTTTATCGGGAAACTTAAGGATGATCCTAATCATCTAGAAATCCTCGGTGACGGTTGCCAATCAAAGTCATATCTTCATGTGACTGACTGCGTTGATGCTATATTGTTTGCGGTAAGCCACAGCAACGATGCCGTGAATATATTTAACATCGGATCCGAAGACACTATTACTTCCACCAAGATTGGTGAGATTGTTGTTGAGGAGATGGGACTTGAGGATGTCCGGTTCAGCTACACCGGTGGTCAACGTGGATGGAAAGGAGACGTTCCGAGGATGCTGCTTTCGATTGAAAAAATGAAGCTTCTGGGCTGGGAGCCTTCATATACTTCAGAGAAAAGTGTCCTTGAGACAGCGAGCACACTGATAAAATCGAGTTCATAAAAGTCATTATATGAATTTTATCCCTTAAAGAGGCTTTAAAATACTTTAGTGCTGATGCTATCTTATAAGGATTAGATTTATACCTTGATGCTGAATGATAACTTATTTGACTATTCATAAATGACAGTTTCGTATTCAAAATCAAAAGATTTGGCAGCCACCTTAAATCATAACGAATAATCTTAAGTAAAATAGTTCATAAATCTATAATTAAATAGCATAGAGCCACATTTGGTGGAGTTTCATTGGAAATAAGATCAACAGGAATAGCAGGACTTGATGAGATTTTGGGAGGAGGGATTATACCTCCATCATCGATACTCATTGCAGGCACGGCAGGTACAGGCAGGACAACACTTGGCATACAGAGTCTCTGTGCTGCCGCTAAACAGGGCGAGAGTGTGATCTACATCCCAATAACCTATAAGTCGTCTGAGGCTGTGAGGGAGAAATTATCAAGGTTTGTGTTTTTTGAGGAATCGATTGAGATACACGCCCTTGATAGGGGTGTGGCCGAGAGGGACCCCCTCAGTCTGCTTGTTGATATCAGTAATCTTGCAGCCAAGTTTAAACCTGACCGCGTATTGATAGATACAATCACTCCTCTTGGATACAGTTTCCCGGTAGCTGAACAACGCAGGTTCACGTACTCTTTGACTACCGCAATTGCAGAATGGAATGCTATTGTATATATGACTGCAACAATGCTGCGTGAGGAGATACATCGCCACGTAATAAGCGACCTTGTTGATGGGATCATATACCTATGGCAGGAAGCAAGTCGGTTTAAGACAAAACGCCATATAGAAATCCTGAAAACTAGCGGTCTTCAATATCTGGAAGGTGAGCATATGTTTGAAATTACAGTCAATGGCGTCACTGTATATCCCATGTTTAAGCCTGCAGTCATGCCGTTTGCCGGTAAGCTTGGTAGGATCAAGACCAGTATACATGATTTTGACAATATGCTCGGCGGCGGGATATTCGAACGTTCATCAACACTTATTGGTGGAAGTGCAGGCACTGGAAAAACCACATTTGGACTTCATTTTATTGTCGAAGGTGCCCTGAATGGTGAACCTGGAGTCATTGTCAGTTTTGAAGAAACACCCGACGAACTAATCCAGTATGCTGCGAACTTTGGATGGGACCTCAGGGAGTTGGAGCAAAAGGACCTCATTCGAATTATTTATGCAGCTCCATCAGAAATATATCCTAACAAACATACACTTGAAATAAAAAATATCATTGATCAAATAGGCGCCAAGAGGATTGTGGTCGATGGGATCACAGAGTTTGACTGTGCCTTTGAAAATCCGGTCGAAATGCGGGAGCACATACTTACCCTTATCAGGCTTTTCAAAAACAAAGGATTGACTTCCATTCTCACTAGTGAGACAACGGATATCACAGGGGATATCAGGATTTCGGATATAGCGGTTTCATTTATCATGGATACTGTGATACTCCTACGACATGTGGAAATCAACTCTCAGATGAAAAAAGCGTTTCTAGTTCTTAAAATGCGTGGCAGTGACCATGACAAGAGCCTGCGGGAATATGAGATAACTTCGCAAGGGATCAAACTTGGCAGGAGTTTTACCGAATATACCGGGATTTTGACAGGCTCTGCCAAACAAAAAACTGAACTTGCATATGAACCGTATCTAGCAGGTTTCAATGTCGAAATGAGGTCTGTGATGGAGGTGCTAATTGATAAGAAAGAAACAACCGTCGTTGAACTGGTAGAGCTGACAAGATTCGACGAAACCAAACTAAGAGAGATACTTTCGAAGTTAATAGGACTCGGTTTTGTAATATCCTCCACCATTGACGGGGTTGAACATTACAGGGTAGTGCTTACGACGAATGGGGTGCAGGGATAGAGAAAGACCGTGTTCTTTAGATATGGGATGAATCGTATCCCGCCTTTTAGTTGATACTAAAAATCAGCAAAATTTTCTTAATAAAATAGTACGATATACTTAATTTTGCGTAAGACACACAAGTTCCGTATATATCCTAACAAAATC
>JAFGOO010000019.1 GCA_016926455.1 Methanosarcinaceae archaeon
GAAATGGCGTCCTTCAACTCTGATGCAATGAAAGTGCTTTCAACCTGTGGAGTAGTAAGGCTCATTCAGGAAGAATTCGATAAGCTTGCAGCACAGGTTGATGCTGGCAAATCTGGGAAGGATCTTGAACTTCCGCACATCCTCGCAAAACCAGAGAATTGTATCGAGCGTGCCAGATTCAACAACCCGTACGCTAAAGCAAAAGCACTAGCTGCAATGCACATGGCTAATAAGGTTGCAGAGATTAACTTCCCTGCATGCTTCATGATGAAGGAAGTCGAGCAGGTAACACTCACAGCAGCTACAGGACATGAAATGATGCGTGCTGCAGCACAGCTTGCAATTGATGCACGCGAGATTGAGAAGGCAAACGATACAGTCTTCAGGCAGCCACACTCAAAGAAAGGCAATCTCCTGACAAAGACCAAATTATACGAAAAACCACAGTAAAGTGTCACTAAGACACTTTTCTTTTTTATTTTTAATCTAATTTCATGGATTTGTTAACTGTTCTTGCAGTTGCAATACTTTCCTTTGTGATCCTAATAGTGCTGACAGTGTGTAATTTAAAAATTGCAGCAAGCCTTCTTTCTGGACGCCATCGCACGGTTGACATGTCTAAAACCAAAGATGATGAAAATGATTTTTTGGAGGAGCTATCAAGTGAACTACTACCCAATAAATAGGGTGGTTTCCTGCCTCATTCTTTGAACCATTGTTCACAAGTCCGCAAGCATTCACCGTAGTTCCTAAGGCAAGATTAAGAATGTATATTGCAGCATTATGGTCTATATCTAATACTAACCCATGATGATGACAATAATGTATCCTTGTAGAAAGTGATTTTTCGACTTTAGTACCACAAGAAATACATTTTTGTGATCTTGCATGTATAATGCTATCAAATCATAAATCTGCGTACTAAATAACAGTTATTCGATTCGTTTCTTTGCTTCTTCGACCTCATCGAGTATTTTTGGATATTCACTAAATGCGGACGAAATATCAACTACACCCACCAAATCAACTACACCAATAGCTGCAATTACTTCGTTGTCTTCATTCCGAATCGGGGAAACGATAACAGGAATACCTTTGTAGGATCCCTCTCGTGGAATAGTACGCACTGTTTTATTGGTCTTCATCACATACTCAAGTACAGGTCCAGTGTATTCATAATCTATTATTTTTTCCCTTTCGATGCAGATGCCCTTTTTGTTGAGACTGCGTCCAGTGGTTGGCATCCCGATTAATTCATATACAGCTGTCACTATTGGTTCTATTTCTTTAGCGGTGGAATTTGCAGATATCGTTAGGTCTTTCATTATATCTACCCCCTTATTTGTTGAAATTATTCATTTGATAATTCTGACTATTAATTTTTTGTGGATAAAATTAATCATACGATGTGCTTTCAGTCTTCCTTCACGCGGGGCATAGCAATTATTTCGCGAACTTGTATACTAAAAAAATCATGGGAATGCGCCGGTCGAAGAACTAATGCCACATCTGAACCTTCCCGGGTCCCACCTATGGCAATTATTTCAGTATCCTTTGAAACAGGGATGTGGCCCGAATCTGCTGCCATCATAGTGACCTCGATAGCCACTTTAAAACCTTTACCAAAGACGGCACGCAGAGTATCGGAAATCACATCAATACGACTGGCACCACCAAGTCTTTTTGAAATTGAGCGTTCAACACCAGAGAAAAGATGTGATTGTGTGATCACATTGGCTCCTAGATCCTTTAATATTTTGAGGTTATCTGCACTCATCTCCCACTTGCCATCTTCGCGCAGTCCGTACTGATGGGTAACAGAAATTACCTTTATTTCTGTGTCCTTCACAGCCTCTGCCATTTTTATTGCACTATCACCACTTGTACTGGCTATAACTATGTATTTAATACCAAGGTCTTCTGCCCTCTTTGCAGCCTCATTGACAACGTTATCTGTGTTCTCTTTGCCCACTTCATCAAAATAGAGAATTGATTTTTTCACATTTAACACCTATGTTCCATTGATTTGATTTTAAATATATGTCATATCCCTATTAAAAACGATGCTCTTATCTATGAGGATTTGCAACAATATAATTAGTGGAATTGTAAATACTGAGGATAGGTAAGGTGGTTAGTTGTCAGACACAGACTATGATGATAATGATGTGAAAATTATTACAAAACCAATCAAATCGCAAAATCCTGTATTAATAGAGGGTTTTCCAGGGATTGGTCTTGTTGGGAATATTGCAAGTCAGCAGATAATAGATGAACTGAAAATGACTTATATCGGGTCAATTGATTCAAGATACTTCCCTCCCATTGCAATCCTATATGAAGGTCTCATTAACATGCCTGTAAGGATATATGAGAGTGAAAAATTTAATTTGATAATTGTAGTGTCTGACATACCGATAAATCCATCCGTATCATATGATATCAGCAAGGCTATTGTAGAATGGGCTGAATCTATCAATGCTAAAGAAATAATATCCATTGCAGGAATTGCAACCATGACTGAAAACCAGAAGTTGTTCGGCGCAGCAACGAATACTGAAATGCTTGAAAGAATAAAGGACAAGGTACAGGTTTTCCAGATGGGTACAATATCGGGCATCTCCGGTAGTTTTATGACAGAGTGCCTGATTCGTGGAATCCCGGCAATCAGTTTGCTGGGTGCGACGCAGAGCCAGAATCCAGATCCAAGAGCTGCTGCAGTGGTAATTGATGTCTTGAATTCCTTATACGGTTTTGAAATAGATACGGAAAATCTTATCGAACAGGCAGAACGTATAGAAATTGAAATGCAAAAACTTGCCGAAGAAGTCAAAACAACGGAACAACCAGCCGGACCCAGAAAAGAGTTTCCTATGTATGGGTGATACCATGGAATACATTGCATTAACAGGAATCTCAGATAATGTAATGAAAGAGCTCAGGAATCACGTACTTCGAACGATTGAGATTCGTAGTCCGAACAATTTTCTTGCAGCTCTTCATCTCAATGCTGGTGATTATGTATTCCTCACCCACACAAGTGCTCAGGATCTAACAGGTGGAAACATTGGAGTTATAGCAAGAGTACAGAAGCATCAGATAGCTACACATAAACTGGTTCACAGCAATGAGATGCTCTATGAAGAATGTGAAATGACAATGGCACGTATCCAGTTAGAACCCAAATGCACCGCTCGCATACGTAAAATTGGAGGCAATGTGATTGGAGAAATCACACGCGTCGATGCTGAGGAAATATCATGTTATGAAGCGTGGTAGCATAGCCATTCTTGGAACGTACTGAAACTACCACCCTATAAATAGACTGACTTCCTACTTCAAAGACCACTGACTACAGGCTGTGAACTACTCCACGCTTACGCATGGAGTTTCTTGCTTCATTCTTTGAACCATTGTTCACAAGTCCACAAGCCCTTCCCCTCGTTCCGAAGGTGTCAAACGGTTATTAGATTTTGA
>JAFGOO010000171.1 GCA_016926455.1 Methanosarcinaceae archaeon
GGTGGGATAGCGCGGATTTGAACCGCAGTCCAAGCGTCCCAAACGCTCGAGGATCGACCAGGCTACCCTACTATCCCATAGGAGCAAACACTGCAATAGATTTTATTGGTTAAAAACCTTGCGTGACAAAAACGTAGATGATACAGTTCTCATGCATTGGCACGATCAAATGACAAACCACCAATCTCAATCATCACTATCGCAAAAACAATGATTACAAGCATTGAGCGTGTGATTGGAATCTCCGAGGTACCCAATAGCGACCATCGCAATGCTTCAATCCCGTAGGTAAGGGGATTTAAGTGAACTGGCACGCTTAACCATTTGGGGAGATTTTCCATGGGGTAAAATGCCGTGCTTGTTATCAGTATCGGAAATGTGATGAATGTCAGAACCATCTGAAAACCTTCATGAGATTCGATTTTCGAAGCAAGTGAAATACCAAGTCCTATGAAGCCAAGACCAATCAAGAACATAATTGCAATACTCAAGATTTCACCCCATATGGAAACATATTCAACACCGATGAATCCTGCAATGATCATAAGCAAAACGCCCTGGATCATAGCAGTTGTAACACCCCCAACAGCCTTTCCCAGTGCCGTATAGAACCTGCTGACCGGCGCAATGAGTATCTCCTTTAAGAATCCGAATTCTCGATCCCAAATAATAGACACGCCTCCCATGAGGGATGAAAAAAGTAGTGACATACCGATAATACCGGGTGCCATGTAGTCGATATAACTACCACTACGAACGCTAATGGATGTGTTCAGCGCAGAACCCACGATTAGCAGGAAGAACAAAGGTGTTGCTATAGAACCTACAATACGTGATTTTGAACGTTTAAACCGCAGCATCTCCCTGAGCCAGAGTGTGTAAACGGTCTGTAATGAACGGTTGATTTCTGTGTAGGTCATCTATCATCCCCATCGTTTGTAAATTTCGTTCTCAATTCCCATGAGATCAAGCATACGCCCCACCATTATGTCAACTAGTTCCTCGATAGTTTGAGGCTTAGAGTAAAAGCCAGGGCAGGCTGGCAGTATAACGGCACCTGCCTGTTGTGCCTGAAGCATGTTCTTAAGATGTATCTGGTTCAAAGGTGTCTCCCTTGTCATCAGGATGAGCTTGCGCCCTTCTTTTAAGCATACGTCTGCAGTTCGGGTCAAAAGAGTATCCGAAATTCCGCTTGCAATGAAGCCCAAAGTCTTCATACTGCACGGTGCGACCACCATACCCTCAAAGGGATGTGATCCGCTTGCTATCGGAGCTGTAAAATCATTTTCGTGGTATACCCTTGATACCATTGCCTCGACGTCCTTAACCTGATAGTCGGTCTCTATCTCCATGATTTGTTTCGCAGCGCCAGTGATAATAAGATTTGTCCCGATATCCATGCTGGAAAGAACCTGCAGCAAACGGATACCGTACTGGATACCTGATGCACCGGTGATACCAATTGCTATTTCGATAATACCCTCTCCTTCAATGAATCTATCAACCTATCAACCATCTGCTTTGAAAAATCCACAATTTCGCTTATTTCATCCACAGTTATATCATCTAAATGAATCCCGACTATAAATACCGTTGCTGTCTTTGTAAACGCACTGATGCGGCGCGCGCCGTAAAGAGCGATTTCATCATCTCGGTGGCCAAGGAGAGTGATCACAGATGCCGATGAATGGGCGCAGTTTTCATCATATTGGCCAACAGCGACGGCACCCACATGCTTCCGTCCACCTTTCAGTGTAATCACAAAATCATTTCCAATTTCACTACATTCCAGCACCAGTTCTGTCCTGCTGGCATTCTGTTTTATTGGTCGCAATATAACCCTCTTTAATGAATTTCTACTTCTATCACAATTTCGGAAATTTCCGTGAATCAGGATTGCTAGTATTCAATTTAATACATATTCAAAGAACACGACATGTTTTCCAATACACTTGACTAGGCACCTAATATCAGATTTTCACCCCTCATAGATCCGTCAGCCTGAACTGCTTAGTAGTCTTCTTCACATCAAAATATTCCTTGGCAACCTTGCCCACAACATCGCGGTACTCCTTCGGAGTATACACACCCATTCTCCAGTTATCCTTATGTGCCTGCTCAAGTGTCGCCACCACATGTGATGCCTCATCAAGATGCAGCATCTTGCCATCTGTCTTTATCAATGCTTTCATCTCGGCGATCTCTGGAGTTTTTGGTATGTCTATCAGTACGTTCTCTGGATCGATCCCGACCACGTCCGCGATTTCAGCCTCAACCCTCTCGATGTTAATCCTGTGACGAATCACGTTTTCATCCACCGCATCAAAACCAACATACATCGCTCGTTTGTATAACCGCCTTTCATCAATTCTCTGTGCAAGATCGCCTGCATACCCTTCATCATTGCGCATGGTTTCAAAGACCCTCGAATCATCCATATTCCCCATCTCAAAGGGATCAATGCTTTTGTTTTCTATCAGGTATTTGATTGCTCTTACACACATGGTCTCTGCAATCCTTGACACATGATGATAATAAACAGACGGGTGCATCAAGAACCTTGATAGTAACAAAGATTCGGCAGCCTTTAAACCACCCATTGTCACAACGAGTTTGTTCTCGTAGAACTGCATTTCATGTATCAGGCGTACGTAGTCAACCAGACCAAATGCAACGCCTGTATAATGTGCATCCCTTACAAGATAATCCATACGATCAACATCTATCTCGCTGTTCAGTATCTGGCCAAGCGCAGTTTCACCTTTGATATGCTTCGCGATATTTGTAGGGTTCAATCCGTGGTTGTTTAAGACTTCTGATATTTCTCCTTCCTTAAGGATATGTTTGATATCATCATGTTTTCTTCTCGTATAATGTGAAATTATGTCCTCTGTCACATGAGACAGTGGTCCATGTCCGATGTCGTGCAGAAGTGAAGCAACAAGTAACTCATTTTTTTCATCCATAGTAACTGTGTCTATATTTGCCGTTAGCATAGTGGCAAGATGCAACGCCCCAAGGGAATGTTCGAAACGTGTGTGATTGGCTCCGGGATAAACAAGATTTGAAAGCCCAAGCTGCCTGATCCTCCGAAGACGTTGCATGAGTGGTGTATCGATCAATGACAGAGTGAGTTCATCCAGTTCGATATAACCGTGGACTGGGTCGCGGACGACTTTCATATTCTTTAAATAGACTTCATTATATAATCATGTTACTGATTATTACTAAAAAGGATAGGGTACACTAACATGATCGTATTATCGGGCGGCACCGGAACTCCAAAATTGCTGAACGGACTTAGAAGGGTCATACCTGAAGAGGATATAACCGTGGTCGTGAATACGGCAGAAGATTTATGGGTATCCGGTAATCTAGTTACACCTGATATAGATACGGTATTGTATCTTTTTTCAAATCGGATCGATGCCGTGAAATGGTGGGGAGTTGAAGGAGACACATTCAGGACCCACAAGACAATGAAGTCATCGGGATTTGATGAGTATATGATGATTGGTGACCTTGACCGTGCTACCCATATAATGCGTTCAGAATTTATAAGGGGTGGCGATTCTCTGACCGTTGCCACCCAGAAGCTCGCACGCGCGTTCGGGGTCAAATCAAATGTGCTTCCAATGTCTGATGATCCAGTATCTACCATTATAACAACATCGTTTGGAAAAATGCATTTTCAGGATTTCTGGGTCAAAGAACACGGTGAACCCGATGTGCTGGATGTGTCCATAAAAGGGATTTCTGATGTATTGATATCACCTGCTGTACTCGATGCACTGAAACATGAAGATGAGGTACTCATCGGTCCAAGCAATCCCATAACAAGTATAGGTCCAATCCTTGCAATGTCAGGTATGCGTTCGATATTAAAAAACAAGAAAGTGATTGCCGTAAGTCCTATTATTGGTACGGAACCTGTTAGCGGACCTGCAGGAAAACTGATGCATGCCCGCGGATTTGAAGTGTCGTCTCATGGTGTTGCAAAATGTTATGAGGATGTTGTGGACGTGTTTGTGATCGATGAACGTGACAGCGCAAATGAATCTGATTTTTGGGACATTTGTTGCGATGTCTTGAGAACTGATACTTTAATGAAAACAGTAGACGTAAGTGTGAAACTCGCTGGGCGTATGATTGAGATTTTTGAAACGGTGATTTAATTTAATTGTAAGATACATTTTTATTATGAAAAATACAAATATTGGACGATAAATATAGTTTTCATTTAACTAAATTGAATGCAACAAATTAAAAAAGGTGTAATTGTGGGCGATGAATGGCAAATTGATCTGAAGATTCCCGATATAGGATCAATGATTACTCTTTTTGCGGTTTCTGTATGTTCTGCAATCTTGAGTTCTGCAGAAATAGCATACACCATGATGTGGATCACATCCGCATACGAAAGGAACGGAAAGGATTTTTTCATTGATCTAATAAATGCAAAGGCTCTGACATGGACTGCAGAATTCGTGCTTGTCGCGGGATCACTGTTGTTAATGTCTTCTCTTGTATTTCTCATAACCATGTCAGTGTCTTTATTTGAACTGAATGGGATTGCAAAGGAAGATAAGAAAGCAAATTCGAGGATTATTTCAAGTTTATTTTCAATCGGACTGGTGTTGCTTGTTCTGGCACTGGTTTCGGCAATAATACTAAGGTACTTGTAAATTAGCATAATCTAAGTCACATAATATCCTATAAGTTGGCACAGGCACAAGAGGGGAACATAATGAGCATGAGTAATATACGCGGCACAATCAAAGAGGTGCCAAAAGATTTTGGGCAGACTAAGGCATCAATTGAAGACATCGCGAACATATCAACAAAAACAGAGAGGGTACTCTATCCCCTATCTGCAATTGTCGGGCAGGAGAAAATGCTCCGCGCACTTATATTGAATGCTATCAATCCACCCATTGGCGGCGTACTGATCCGTGGTCAGAAAGGTACTGCCAAATCAACGGCAGTGAGGGGTCTTGCAGAAATATTGCCAGAGATCGAGGTAATTACCGGATGCAAGTTCAATTGCAATCCTGCAGAGCCTAAAAAATACTGCTGGGAATGCAGAGAAAAACAGAAAAACGGGACACTGAAGGTTGAAAAACGCCCGACTAAGGTGGTAGACCTGCCGGTGGGCGCCACTGAAGACCGCGTTGTTGGCAGCCTAGATATTGAAAAAGCCGTCAAGGAAGGCGTACAGGCATTTGAGCCGGGAATACTGGCAGATGCAAATCGTGGCATATTATATGTTGATGAGATAAACCTACTGGACGATTTTGTGGTGGATGCGTTGCTGGACGCGGCAGCCATGAACGTGAATACTGTTGAACGTGAGGGTGTGAGTGTCAGCCATCCTTCTAATTTCATTATTGTAGGAAGCATGAATCCAGAAGAAGGCGAGCTCAGGCCGCAACTTCTTGACAGAATCGCATTGCAAGTTGAGGTTGTTGGTATCCCGGATATCGAGCAGCGCATCGAGATTATCGAACGTGGTAACCGTTTCAATGATAACCCCCTCCAGTTCAGGAGGGATTTTGAAAACGAGCAGGAGAAACTGCGCTTGAAAATCGTCAAGGCAAACCAACTTCTCTCACGGGTCACAACAACCCGGGAAAACCTGCGGACGATTGCAGAGATATGTATTGCATTCAATGTGGATGGACACCGTGCAGATATTATGATAGAGCGTACGGCACGTACGAACGCGGCGTATGAGGGACGTGAGCGTATCACAAACGACGACATCATCGAAGCAGCGGAGATGGTGCTTCCGCACAGGATGCGCAAGAAACCGTTTGAGGAAGAAGATTTCAGCGCCGAACAGCTCCGCGCGGTTGTTGATGGAACAGTGTAACTAACAGGTGTATAGATGAGCAACAATGCAGCCGCCATGCGGATGCGCAACAACCTTAAACGGGATTACGGCATCAAAGTATTCCATATTTTCAGGCCCATTTTGTGTATCCGCATTCCAAAAGTGAATGTTGCTGGCTTTGATAAGGTGGATTCAGATATCATTTATGACCGCATAAATGCAAATATCGAGCAGATGCGCCCTGACGAGATTGGGGATGTATTCATTATTTCAGACTCGGATTATCTGTTACTTAGACCGGATGTATTCTTTAGGCATATTTTTAAAGATATCATAATCGATGTATCTGGATATATAGAGAACTTTGAAGCCAAAACCCTGAAAGGAGTAGAGGTTACACCCGATGAGCAAATAAATGTTCGAAATCAGGTATATGTTGCTGAAGTTGAAGAACCTGAAGAAGCAGGAATTGAAGAATCTGTTGGCGGAGACGTCAAAAATATTGTTGTGGAAAAAACCAAAAAACCCGTAACTGAATACACCGAAAAAACAGAGCAAAAAGAAAGAGTAGAAACTGCTGAACCTGAATCAAATGAGGCTTCAACACCTCAGACCGAAAAGCTGCACAACTCCTTGAAGGAAGACCAGGTCGTTGGCAAGATTCTCAATGATTTTGCAAGGAACGGGCATAAGAAGAAGCTTGCAGTAGGTAGGCTCAAATCCGGGAGGCGTGCAGAGGTTCTAACCAAAAGTAAACGTGGAAGGTATGTGCGGTACCGGATACCAGGTGACAAAATCACCGATATTGCAATTGCTCCCACTGTGCGTGCTGCATCCCACCATGCAAAGGACGGGCATATCGCCATAAAAAAAGGCGACCTGCGGGAGAAGATCAGGCGCCGAAGGGTCTCCACTCTTATCAATATAGTATTCGATACTTCCGGTTCCATGGACGAGCAAGATAAGATACAAATTACCACAGGCGTGGTACTGGCACTTCTAAAAGACGCATACCAACGTCGAGATCGTGTTTCTTTGGTAACATCTAGTGGTAGATCGGCAAAATTGGTACTTCCCTTCACATCATCTGTTGAGGCTGCCAAACGGTATCTTGAAAATGTTCCTTTTGGCGGGACAACTCCCATGGCTTCGGGGTTGCTAGTCAGTCTTGACGTTCTTTTGAGGGAACTCAAAAAAGAGCCATCTGCTATACCGATAATGGTCATCGTGACAGATGGTACTGCAAATGTGCCCCTATTTATTGGCGGCAACATTAAGCGCGAGATCTTGCAGGTATGCAACCACATCTCCAATTCGAGAATAAATGTGCTGGTTGTGGATATCAGTGATACGGGGTCAAACCTTGCAGTTGCAGTGACCCATAAGTGCCATGGTAGGTACTATCATCCGGTTTCACTGAGCAAAGAGGCGCTATACAATGCGATAAAAGAAGAACGTGACGATACTGCAGGATATGCATCTAAATCCTCTCAATGAAATAGCAATTGACATTTTGGTATGCCCTGTATAATTTATTTGATTGTTCGTAAATGACAGTTTCATCTTCAACAGCAAATGATTTGACATCCACAAAAAAAGAGTCGAAAAATATGCTTGAACTACTTAAAGAATCACTAACAAACGCTCCCATCATCAAGCGGGGAGATTATTATTATTTCATTCACCCTATATCGGACGGTGTTCCCTACATCGCTCCCGAGCTTATCGAAGAAGTTTCTTGTCATATCCTGAAGATTGCAGATATGAATGTGGACCGCATACTTACAATAGAGGCAATGGGTATTCCGGTGGCAACTGCACTCTCATTGAAGAGTGGCATTCCACTTTCCATTATAAGAAAAAGAAAGTATGAACTTGAAGGAGAGGTTGTGCTGTGCCAGAGTACAGGCTATTCGAAAGGTGAACTGTACATCAACGGAATTGTTGAAGGTGATCGTATCCTTATTGTGGATGATGTGATAAGCACCGGTGGCACGTTGAAATCACTTATAATTGCACTTAAAGATATTGGTGCCATAGTGTGCGATGTGATTGTTGTGATCGAACGAGGGGAAGGTTCTTTGAGACTTAAGGAAATGGGTATTGATGTTACAACGCTTGTTAGGATTGATGTGAATAAAAATGGTGTTGTGATCGAGGAGGTAGCTTGTGAGCAGCGTTGAAGTCTTCGATTTCCAGATAGATTATATAATTAACACGATTAAAAAATGCGGTGCAGAGGTCGTGGGGCTTCAGTTCCCTGAAGGTTTTAAAAGGCGCGCTTCAAAAATAGCTTTAATTATAGAGGAATCGACTGGTGCAAAAACCGTAATATCCGGAAATCCGTGTTTTGGTGCCTGTGATCTTGATTCAGCTCTTGTCGGTAATGTGGACATATTGTTCCATTTCGGGCACTCAGAACTTGATGATACGAAATTAGAAGAAAAGGTTTGTTTTATTGATGTCCGCTCGAATGTGGATGTGGTTGCAGTAACCAAAAAGGCACTTCTCAAACTGCGGGCTCAGCGGATAGGTTTAATCACAACTGTCCAGCATGTTCATAAATTGGAGGATGCCTGCAAAGTTCTGGAATCAAACGGTAAGGAATGTAAAATCGGTAAAGGTGACAGCAAGATTGCATATCCTGGACAGGTGCTGGGCTGCAATTTCTCAGCCGCCCGTGCCGAAGAATGTGATGAGTATCTTTATATTGGAAGCGGCGATTTCCATCCACTTGGTGTTTTCCTCGCAACCAAAAAGCGTGTGCTGATTGCGGATCCTTTTATGAATGAAGTGCGTGAGGTGGACCCGTCTCGAATATTGAGGCAACGCAGTGCAGTGATTGCAAAATCCCTCGATGCATCTATTTTTGGAATAGTGGTCTCAACGAAAAACGGTCAACATCGCATTGATCTTGCGTTTTCTTTAAAGGAACTTGCAAAAAGTAATGGAAAGGAAGCACATATATTATCAATGGACATGATAACTCCTGCTCAACTATTGCAATTTAAAGTAGATGCGTTTGTAAGCACGGCATGCCCAAGACTGGCGATAGATGAAATTGGAAGGTTTTATGCTCCACTTCTCACGCCTCTGGAGTTCAGGATAGTGCTAGGCGATTGCAAGTGGGAAGACCTCATGTTTGATGAGATTACAGGTGAATAGGATTAACCATGAAACAGCGAAAACTGGAGATTCTGCTTGAGCAGGTTGAAGGTTTTGTATCTCCGGATGTATCTCTTGAGCAGTATGCAACTCCTGCGGTGCTTGCTGCAGAAGTATTGCATTATGCGTATATGAAAGGAGATATAATAGATACCGTTTATGACCTCGGGTGCGGAACAGGAATACTAGCAATCGGTGCAAAACTGCTTGGTGCAGATAGGGTGGTTGGTTTTGATTCAGATGTAGATGCTTTGAGGATTGCAGAGGGCAATGCGGAGAAACTTGGCGTTGATGTTGAATTCGTTTCCTCTGATATAAGGGATGTAAGCGGGCATGCACATACTGTCGTCATGAACCCGCCGTTCGGGGCACAGTTAAAGGGAAGCGATCGACCATTTCTCTTAACGGCATTAAAGGTGAGTGATGTCATTTTTTCCATACATAATTGCGGAAGCCATGATTTTATCCAGAAGTTCATCACTCCTGCGGTTATTACAGAATGGTA
>JAFGOO010000172.1 GCA_016926455.1 Methanosarcinaceae archaeon
ATGAAAAGAGAATACATCCGTTCGGTGCTTAATATCTTTGCAAAATCGCCGTTTAGACCATTGGTTATGCATGCCAACAAAGGCGGTGAAGCTGTACGGAAACTAAATGAAGCACTTCATGCTTACTGTGCAGGTGACACGGAACGCGTGGAGGAGTTGTGCCGGGATATCGATACCATTGAACATGAAGCAGACGTCATCAAGCAGACTATCCGCTCCCTGCTATCCTCTTCCATTATGCTGCCTGTCAATGCCAACGACCTTTTAAATTTCCTTAAGCCACAGGATTCAATACCTGACAATGCGCAGGAAGTAGCCTACTGGCTTACGTTTCGGCAGTGCGATGCACCAGATATCATAAAAGATGGAATTTTGGAATTGATGTCAAAGAGCCTTGAAAACGTGGAAAAGTATGAGGTACTGGTTGACAAACTGGGTGAATTACTTGAGACATCCTTCAGTAAAAAAGAGGTAAAGGAAACACTTGCCATTGTTCCAGAGGTAGAGGAACTGGAACATCAGGTAGACATCATCGAATCCAACATGTTGAAAACTATCTTCGACCATCAAGACGATCTCGGGGGCGCAGGTGTCTACTACTTTGTAGAACTTGTGAAAGGCATAGGGAATATTGCTGACGCATCAGAACATGCTGCAGACATGCTTAGGAACATGATTATGAGGCGGTGAACTACCACTCCGCTAAAAGGGTTGGCTTCCTGTTTCATTGCTAAACCCAACGATTCAACTCCACAAGCATTTACCGTAGTTCCGATGGCAAGATCAAGAATGCAACAATCGAGGAGATTTTTCAAATTTATAACTAAAGGTTACCGTCTTCCTTAACCGCCCTGAGCATCTCAATGATCGAATACGCTGCCCGGGTTATGCCCATGCTACGCCTGTCGGTATCCGTTCCCGCAACATACAGGTTCCTCACTGGTGTCCTGATGTCTGCAAATTTCCCGTCAATTGTTACCGCTGCTTTTTCAGGAATGATCACCTGCTCGTGCTGCATCTCAACGTGTTTTTCAATACTCGGGATTGCATAATAGATTGTTTCATACCCCTTCTTTATTTCCAAACTTGCGGGTTTTTTGTCGTCTATCACAAAGGTGAATCCCACCAATTGCTTGTCCTTTGGTGCAAGTGATGCATCATAATTACTTATCGGCATTGCCCAATATGCATTGTTTTTGAACCATATCTCAGAACCTGTGTAATTGAACTCCTCCAGTTTCCTGTCAAGACCCAGCCAGATAGTCAGGCTTCTGGTCTGGACTATTCCTTTCAGGTTATCTACATAGGATTCTGGAAGACCGTCAACCTTAGATGGTAGATCCTTTGCATAACCTGTGTAGACCACCATATTAGCATAATAGGTGTCATCTGCCTCGACACCAATTACTTTTCCATCCTCCACAATTATATGCTTAACTTCACATCCTGCCTGAATCTCGACATCTGATGGAAGTGAGTACAGGACTGCATTGAGAACGGATTTAAGACCCCTACGAGGATAGCCCTGTGAATAGCTGGCGCTGTTTGTTGCAAGCCTGCTAATGGAAGCAAACTGGTTTGAAATCTGCTTTTTAAGAGGAAGAGAGGAAGTAAATGATGTATTCAATCTTGAATGGAGTGAAGTATGAAGGTTGTAAGGCAATATGGACTGAAGTACAGAATCAGTATGCTGCAATTTTTCGTTTTTTCCAATTATGCTTTCAAACTGTTCCTGTGTGACACTGTCCCTAACGAAACTGCTACCTGCCAGTACCCTTTGTGTAGATGTCTCTTTCATGGACTTGCCTGATAAAAAGTAGGATATTGCGTTCACAAAATCATATGTATCTTTGGAGAGGGTGTGAGGTAGTGAGTCGTATACAGATTGCTTGGAGAGGTCAATGCCGAATGTCGAAAGTGTAAAGGCTTTGGTAAGTGCCTGTGACAGAATAAGCCTGTCTTTGGCTGGAAGTGCATCGAATGTCACAAATTCCTTCAGGTTCGATGGAACCCTGAAAAAACTTTTTTCGGTCCTTGCATAATAGTTCCCATAGGCTTCGAACACGGGAAAGTAATCAAAATAATTATCCATGAGTCTTTTTAGAGGGCCAACCTGGAGGTGCGTGATGGCATGCGCTCCAGTGTCTACCTGAAAACCATCGACCTTGTAACTGTTGCAGTTCCCACCAACGTACTGATTTTTTTCAAGCACCAGTACTTTTTTTCCGTGCTTAGATAAAGTAAGTGCAGCCAGAAGCCCGCTTATTCCAGCACCTACCACAATCACATCATAATTCTTCATTTCCATACTCTTCGTGGATCTACTCAAAGATATCAGGAACAATTCGCCTTGCAACTTCTTCGTATGCTTTTAACAAATCGCCCTTGTCGAACCTAAATATGTCTTTATCCATTGACTGCCCTGTTTTTTTGTCCCAGAGGCGGCAGGTATCGCATGATATTTCATCTGCAAGTATAATATCCCCATCCTTACGCCCAAATTCAAGCTTAAAGTCAGGTAGTAGGAGACCCACTTTATCCATGTACTCAACAAGAAATCTGTTAATCCGAAGTGCAATTATGCGAATCTTTTCCATCTCCTCATAGGTAGCGACACCAAGTGCAACCGCAATATCATCATTAAGCATGGGGTCCCCATACTCATCGCTTTTAAGATCAAACACTATAATCGGATTCTTAAAATGGGTCTTTTCTTCTATTGGATATTTCCTGGTGATTGAACCTGCGGCAATGTTCCTGACAATCACTTCGATTTTGATTATCTCTACCGCATCAATCAGCATCTCAGTATCCGAAACCATTTCGATAAAATGGGTCCTGATGCCTTCACTTTCAAGCATCTCAAATATCTTTTTTGAGATCTGGGCGTTATAGTATCCCTTTTTTGGAGCTTCGCTTTTTTTCTTACCATCGAACGCTGTCAGACTGTTACGGAAATGTGCAATCAATTTTTTCGGATCATCTGTTCTGTAGATGGTTTTTGCCTTTCCAGAGTAAATCTGTTCTTCTTTCATTTACGGTTTCCTCAGGTTATCAGGATTCGAGATTATATAATTATCACATGTCTTAGTGAACTACCAACTTATAAATAGACTAGTTTCTCCACAGACTTTAAATCGGGAAATTCCTACCCAACTGCGTTCCATTCATAACTCAACTGGCTTTATATGTACTGGTATAGAATGGTATTCGTTACAGGACCTAAAAAGCCTAAAGGGTAACTATCTTATATATGGTTTGATGTGATATATATGTGACTACAGACATTTGACGTAATTCATCTACCCTTTGAAAACGCTGGTCTTATTACTCAAAAAGTGATTAAATCATGGTTTTTTGGATACGTTTATTCGTAGAGGTTTGATGCTAATTTACGACTAATTGGGTGCAGGGGTAGAGAAAGCCCATGTTCTTTAAACATGGGATTATCCCGCCTTTTATTTAATCAAAAACAGTATATATGTCATATATA
>JAFGOO010000173.1 GCA_016926455.1 Methanosarcinaceae archaeon
ATCACCGCACCTACTACATGATTGGGAAGTGTATTTTGGGTCGATGTAAGCGATAGGTACTCCAGGCAACTTAGACTTATATTCTATAATCGTTTGTAGCTGATAGAAAGATCAACTGTTCAAAGAGTATCGGAATGATCTAGAATGTTTTTTGTTGTCACGTATGCCTTTTAGTTTTTCAACTTTGATTCATGACATATATATATGTTTTTGATTAACTATAAGGAGGGGTATGATTCATCCCATGTCTAAAGAACATGGGTTTTCTCTACCCCTGCACCCAATTAGTCGTAAACTATTACTGTTTCTTAAATGTCTGCGCCCTGCCAGGTCCTACGGAAACATATTCTATGGGAATCTCCATCATTTCCTCAAGGCGATTTACATAATTTTGTGCTGTCTTTGGCAGGTCATTAAACTGCCTGACCTCCGTAATTTCAGATTCCCAGCCGGACATGTCTTCGTACACCGGAGCACACTTCGCAAGATCGTATGTGAGTTCTGGAGGATAATCGATTATCTCTCCATTAAGTTCGTATCCGACGCATATCCTGATTGAATCAATGTTTGACAGAACATCCAGTTTTGTAAGTGCAATGCTTGTATACCCGTTGAGTAGAATCGATTTTTTAAGAAGTGGTAGGTCAAACCATCCGCACCTGCGAGACCTACCTGTGGTTGTACCGAATTCACGTCCCACTCGCTGTAACTGTTCTCCAACACTGTCATTGAGTTCGGTAGGCAGCGGCCCTTCACCCACACGAGTGATATACGCTTTCACTATCCCTAGAACCTTATCTACCTTTGTAGGTCCAACACCAAGACCAGAACAGGCAGAACCTGCAACCGTGCTTGATGAGGTTACAAACTTCTGCGTTCCATGAATTACATCGAGGTGCGTGCCCTGTGCCCCTTCTGCAAGAACGTTTTTCCCGGTCTTTAGGGCCCGATTGACCTCATAAGACACATCTGTGATATATGGAGCTAGTTTTTCACCGAGTTCCATATATTTATCTATCAAACCTTTATCCATCACAATCGATGGATCGCCTCCAAGATCTCTGATTCCACTTTCTTTCTGTGGTGCAAGTTCAGAAAGCCTTGTGAGCAGCCTCTTAGAATCTGCAATATCTGCCATCTGGACTTCGTCCCTTGCAATTTTATCGATATATGCAAACCCGATTCCACGCTTAGTTGTTCCAATCTTTTCACTGCGCGCTGATTCGCGAAGACCATCGAGTTCTACGTGATACGGCATTATTATACTTGTTTTTGCATCGATCCCCAGTTTATCGGGTTCTATCTTGATGCCGTTTTTTGCAAGCATATCGATCTCGCCAACCAGCACCTCAGGATTGAGAACAGTACCCGGACCTATTAGAACCCTTGTATCAAGAAGAACACCTGACGGTATCAGGTGAAGCTTATAGACATCATCTCCCACTGTTACAGTGTGACCTGCATTGTCACCACCCTGAAAACGGACTACCAGATCATAGTCATTTGATATCAGGTCAACAACTTTTCCCTTGCCCTCGTCACCAAACTGCGCGCCAGTTATAATCGTAAACATAGAGTGGTGATTAGGTTTGAAGACATAATAATGTTTTGATTGAGGATAGCGTTTTCCATGTTTTTCCCATGTTGATAGATATCATTCATCGAATGGGATTATACATTTGCACTCATCGAAACCTCTTATTTCCCCAGATTCAGGGCTAATTGCACCAAACTGTTTGATGGAAAACATTCCTATAAATTATATTCGCTTGTATTTCAAGTTAAATCAATATCTGAATGTCAAAATCTATAAGCAATATTAAGTTATGTACTTTAAAAATATGCCTTATATTCCACTATATATATACCATGCTTCACAATGCAATCCCAAAAAATGCACTGGCAAGAAATTGGCTCGTTTTGGGTTTGCTAACCTTTTTGAGAAGGTGCAAAAAATTCCATCTAGATCAATCCTTCTTGACCCACTAGCAGAAAAGGCATTATCTCAGGCAGATAGTACAAAACACGGAATTACGGTTTTAGACTGTTCATGGGAGGAAGTTGAAAGAGTATTCCCCCAACTATTGAAGATGAACCTTAAACACCGAGCTCTTCCATATCTTATTGCAGCAAATCCTGTTAATTTTGGAAGACCGTTTAAACTCACATCTGTGGAGGCCTTTGCTGCGGCACTTTATATCCTTGGGTACAAGGAACAGGCAGAAAAAATTTTGGCCAAGTTCAACTGGGGGCATACGTTTTTGGATTTAAACCGTGAGCCCTTGGAAGATTACTCAAAGGCAAAGGATAGCAATGAAGTCGTTAAAATACAGGAAGAATATATGTAGGTGCTTGCATAAAGAAAACATCCATGTTCAAATCACAGATAGGAGTCATAGGTGCAGGAGCATGCGATGAAGGGCTTTCCCGCATAGCAGAATCAGTTGGAAAGGAAATTGCAAAACGTGGTGCATTACTGGTATGTGGCGGGCTTGGTGGTGTGATGGAAGCTGCAGCACATGGCGCAAAGGAGGAAGGTGGCACAACCCTTGGCATCCTACCCGGAAGCAATCGGAATGATGCAAATATGTATGTTGATATAGCAGTATTGAGTGCAATGGGACATGCAAGGAACGTACTGATTGTACAGTCATGTGACGCATTGATCGCGATTGATGGTGAATATGGTACACTTTCTGAAATTGCACATGCACTAAAGATGGGGAAACCGGTGGTGTTGCTTGAGTCCCAGTGGGAAATAAAAGGAACTCACGTGGCACATGACCCTGCCGAAGCAGTTGAGATGGTTTTTGGGTTTATTTGATATTGCAAAAAACTGAAATGGTGAGAAAGACTCACCTCAATATATTTGGTGAGTGAACTGGTGGCTTACTGTTTCATTGCTAAACCCAATGATTCAAATCCGCAGGCATTTACCATAGTTCCTATGGCAAGATCAAGAATTTTTATAGCAGCATTATGGTTTCTATCTGATAATAATCACAATGATAACTATTGTGTATCCTTTTAGCAACTGATTTTTCGACCTTTGCATCACAAGAACCATATTTTTGTGATATGTTGCATGGATTAACCAATTTTACAACCTTGTCAGTCTCTTAAGCTTTGTATTTTGTATAATCAATACTGCATCATATATTGACTTCGATTTTTTTGGCTCTGTAGTAATCCTTAATTGAATAAAATCCTCGGCATCAAAGTATAGATGTGTATACCTGTATCATTATAAAGCAGCTGAATTAACACCATCTTTAAGTTCTCTTGCAAGCGTTTCAAGCTTTGAAGTAATATCCTTGCCAGATGCAATAATATCCACAAACGCAGAACCAACGATCACGCCATCAGCACCTTCTTTTATGATTTCAAATGCCTGATTGCCATTAGAGATCCCAAATCCTACAGCCTTTGGAATTCTGGTCTTTACGCGCGATAACAGTTCTGTTGTTGTCTGCGATACATCCGAACGCGTGCCTGTGACGCCAAGTCTGGATACAAGATAAACAAAACCTGAACCATGCTGGAGGATTCTTTCTATCCTCTCCTCTGTAGTGGTTGGTGCAATAAGGAATATTAGGTCAATACCATATTCTCTGCAGGATGTTGCAAGATGTTCCGATTCTTCCACTGGTAGGTCTGGCACGATTATTCCGCTTATTCCTGATTTGACGCAATCACATACAAATTTCTTGATTCCACGTTTGAATATCAGGTTGTAATAGGTCATGCACACTAGTGGTACATCAACATTAATTGATGCAACAAGTTCAAAATACATATCAGGATTCATACCTGCTGAAAGTGCCCTCTCAGATGCAGCCTGTATGGTCGGTCCATCGGCAACAGGATCTGAAAAAGGAAGTCCGAGTTCCACAATATCGGCACCTCCACTGACAAGTGCCTGTACGAAATCTGAAGTTGAATCTGGGGTTGGATCACCTGCACATAAGTATGCAATCAGAGCACCCTCGTCGCGTGATTTCAGTTCTTCAAATTTATCCTCAATATTCACCTGTGAACCTCCTGATTTAATTTGATCACGGTTTCGAGGTCTTTGTCTCCCCTTCCAGACAGGTTGATAACCACAAGTTCTCCAAGACCGCCCGACTCAGCTGCCTTTTTTATGTA
>JAFGOO010000174.1 GCA_016926455.1 Methanosarcinaceae archaeon
ATATACTTACCATTGGAACAGACTGGAAGGTTATCCCTCTTGAGAACCTGATTGCAAACCTGCATGATAAAGATGTCAGTATCATCTCAGGCGTAAGGAACGCAGACGAAGCAAAACTGGCACTGGAGACGCTGGAACATGGTTCAGATGGTGTACTGCTGGATAGCGACGACCCGACCCAGACAAAAAGAACCGTTTTGGTTGCAGAGCGATCAGGTGTTCAAATGGTTGATATGGTATCAGCAGTTGTCACAAAAGTCGAGCCCTTAGGCATGGGCGACCGTGTCTGTGTTGATACTTGCAATCTGATGTCAAGGGGTGAGGGTATGTTAGTAGGTTCTCAATCAAACGGTATGTTCCTTGTGAATTCCGAATCGGAGGAAAGTCCCTACGTTGCATCAAGACCTTTTAGAGTAAACGCCGGTGCAGTACACGCCTATGTGCGTGTTGGAAATAAGACAAGATACCTCTCCGAACTTGAATCCGGGGACCAGGTGACGATCGTTGATTCGAGTGGGAACCAGAGAACAGGTATCGTAGGGCGTGTGAAGATTGAACGCAGACCATTGATTCTTGTGGAAGCTAATATGAATGGAACGGTCATCAAAACCATCCTGCAGAATGCAGAGACTATCAAACTGGTAGGCAAGGATGGAAATCCAATATCGGTTGCAGAACTTAAAAAAGGAGATGAAGTGCTGGTACATTTTGAAGATATGGCACGGCATTTTGGTATGAAGGTCGAGGAAACCATAATTGAAAAATAACGTTTAATCCTCTAAGCTGATAGTCGATAATCAAGCTTTAGCATTGGAAAGCTTATTAGTGGTATGTTGAAAAATCATTGTCTTATACAATATATAGCAGATGCCTCTTGGAGTTTTCTTGTAACTAAACTCGAATCAGAATGGTATGGAAAGACCATTTTACGTATTGGCCAATTCGAGTCATCAACTCGAATCTGTAACGTATGCGGATTTTACAATAAAGTCTTGACGCTTGCAGATAGGGAATAAGATTGTCCTGATTGTAATACAAAACACGATCTGGATATCAATGGCTCTATTAATATCAAGAAGTTTGTTTTACATAAGCAGAACTTAATTGATATTTGACACCTTCGGAAAGAAGGGATGAGTCTGTGGACTTGTGAACAATGGTTCAAAGAATAAAGCAGGAAGCCATCCTATTTATAGGGTAGTAGTTCACTAATGTAGTAGCTGGGTGTACCGTGGTTCTTTCTGACGGCACAGACACGAAGTATCAAGAATAAATCATTGATGATGCGATTTCCATGGTTAGGATCGGAAAATATAACCTTGACAGGAAAGCAGCAATAGTTGCTGTAATTGGAGATAATCCTGTAGAGACTGCAAAAACCGCAAAAGAGCTTGGAGCAGACGTTCTTGAGATCAGGATTGATCTGCTGGATATCAAG
Organism: Methanosarcinaceae archaeon; assembly: GCA_016926455.1. GTDB lineage: Archaea > Halobacteriota > Methanosarcinia > Methanosarcinales > Methanosarcinaceae > JAFGQV01. The sequence continues at coordinate 1,439 of JAFGOO010000174.1, forward strand.
GACTTAGAGGATGCAATACATATAATAGAGAAAATCAAATCCACTACAAATCTTCCCTGTATTGTGACCAACAGATTGAAAACCGAAGGTGGTAGGTGGGTAGGTAGTGAGGAATCTAGGATTGAATTACTAATTGGTGTTTTGCCCTTTGTTGATGCTGTGGACATTGAACTATCCACAGACCGCATAATGCTCGAGCTTGTCGTTGCCAAGGCGATGAACTCAGAAAATACCGTTATCATATCTTCACATGATTTTGCAGCAACTCCAACTGTCGTGGAAATGAAAGAAATATTGGATAAGTCTTTGAAATTAGGTGCCGACATTGTAAAACTGGCAATGATGCCGAATTCAAGACAGGACGTTTTGAACCTGTTGCAGGCCACACTTAATGCACATGCGCCGGTTTGTACAATTTCCATGGGAAACATGGGAAAAAACACTAGGATCGTTGCCCCTTTTTATGGTTCTGTATTGACCTATGGTTCTGTGCACAATGCTGTTGCACCCGGGCAGCTCAGAGTCGATGAAATAAAAACCACTCTGGAGATGCTTTTATGAAAACGATCTTCGCTGTTTTTGGCGATCCCATAGAACATTCACTATCACCTATCATGCATAATTCCGCATTTGAAAAACTTGGCATGGATTGTGTGTACCATGCATTTCGGGTAAAGCGTGAACAACTGTGCGATGCTCTATTTGGTGCAAAGGCGATGGGCTTTGGAGGGGTTAATCTGACGGTTCCCCTCAAGGTAGAAGCACTTAAGACCGTTGATGCCGATTCTCTGGCTATCAGAATCGGTGCTGTGAATACAGTGGATTTTAAAGACGGAATCCGAGGCTACAACACAGATGGGATTGGTGCAAAGCGCGCACTTGCAGATTCAGGTGTTGAAGTTGCAGGTGCAAAGGTGTTGGTTGTGGGTGCTGGTGGGGCAGCAAGAGCTATATGTTTTCAGTTCGCCAGTGAAGGTGCCGACGTTACAATTGCAAACAGGACAGAGAAACGCGCACTAGAACTTGCACATGACGTAAGTAGCGTTGGTAAAGCGCATGGCACGGGAGTGGTAAACCTTAAAGATTTGATCAAAGAAGCCGATATCCTTGTAAATTCAACAACTTTGGGAATGTATCCGAATACATTTGAGTCTATAGCAACCGCAGACCAGATGCACTCAGAACTTACGGTATTTGATATCGTGTACAATCCTCTTGAGACACGTCTGCTCAAGGAAGCAAAAACGGCAGGTGCAACTACTGTAAATGGTTTGATGATGTTTATTCACCAAGGTGCTGAATCGTTTAAGATCTGGAAAGGGTTAGAACCCCCAGTTGATGTAATGAAGAAAGCAGTCATGGAGGCACTTTCAAAATGAAGATGCTGATTATCGGAGGAACCGGAGAAACCGGACAGTGGTTCACCCGCTTTTTCAAGGAACATGGCTACGAGGTAACTGTTTGGGGAAGCAGTCACCGCATTGAGGTTGCAGAGCAAATGGGAGTTGAGTTTGCATATGATCTTGACAATGCTATTTCAGAGAGCGATGTGGTGATAATTTCGGTTCCCATTGATGTTACCCCGAAAGTAATCGCAGAAACCGCTCCAAAGATGAGGGCAGGCAGCCTTCTAATGGACCTCACCTCCCTCAAGGTGAAACCTCTTGAAGCGATGATGAAATACGCACCTGAAGATGTGGAGATACTTGGTACACATCCAATGTTCGGACCTTCCATACCGAGCATGCACGGACAGATCGTTATCATGACACCTGTTCATGATAGATGTGAAAAATGGTTTCCTGTTATTAGGTCTCTATTTGAGGAGAGCGGTGCAAATATTGAAATTATTGGCGCAAAGGAACATGACCGTTTCGTGTCTGTCGTTCAGGGGCTTACGCATTATACATACATAACCAT
>JAFGOO010000175.1 GCA_016926455.1 Methanosarcinaceae archaeon
GTAAACCTACACGCACCGATATGTTTCATAAAAAGCTCTTGTTGCTCTTTGTTGGGATATAAACGGTATTTGTAGGCTTTAAGTATTAGTAGACATTGTGTTTTAACAACATATATAGTTTTTGTATAAAATAGATAACATGCTAATGTTGTGTTGGGATATTACGCCTCACACCCCCCATTTTACGAAAGGAGACTTCTCGGCTTAAAAGTTAAATATCGTCTACATAGAACTGTTGTATGTTTTTGTTTGAACATGTATGTACAAATTGCTTAATTGAGATGTCCAAGCAAACAAGCATACTATAATTCATAGTATCCAATGGTCAGTGTACATATATGTTTTCTACTATGAAAGTAACATATATTTCCATTACATAGGTATTTTATTCATATTAAACATAAATGAGGTGATTTGATGAGAAGCGACAGTATAAAAAAAGGACTTGAGCGTGCAGCACATCGCTCACTTCTGAAAGCTACCGGCATAACAGACTCTGAGATGGATAAACCGTTTATAGCAGTGGTTAATTCGTGGAACGAAATAATTCCGGGGCACATACACCTTGATAAACTAGCACAAGCCGTAAAAGCAGGAATTAGAAATGCAGGGGGTGTTCCTTTTGAGTTCCACACTATTGGTGTTTGTGATGGAATAGCAATGGGTCATGAGGGTATGAAATACTCGCTCCCAAGCCGTGAAGCAATCGAAGACACAATTGAACTTATGATACAGGCACACCAGTTCGATGGTATGGCCCTGATCTCAGCATGCGACAAGATCTTACCGGGTCACCTGATGGCCGCAGGAAGACTCGATATACCCACTATTGCGGTGACAGGTGGACCCATGCTTCCGGGTTTTGTTGGCGACGAATATCGTGATCTAATATCCGTATTTGAAAGTGTTGGAGCATACCAGAGTGGTGCAATATCCGATTCTGAGCTTAAGAAAATCGAGAATATGTCATGTAGCGGTGCTGGTTCGTGTGCTGGACTGTTTACAGCTAATACAATGGCATGTCTTACAGAGGCACTCGGGTTGAGTCTTCCAGGTTGCGGAACTGCACATGCAGTGGATTCCAAAAAGACGCGTATTGCAAAAGAATCTGGAGAGCGGTTGGTCAGGATGGTGATGGAAGGAACAACAGCAAGGCAGATTGTGACACAAAAATCCATTGAAAATGCAATCAAGGTTGATATGGCAATCGGCGGAAGTACCAACACAACCCTGCATTTGCCAGCCATTGCACACGAATTTGGACTTGAACTTCCAATTGAGCTATTTGATAAATTAAGCAGAACCACACCACATCTTGTGGCACTGCGACCAGGTGGCCGTAATTTCATGATCGATTTTGATAGAGCAGGGGGCGTGCAGGCAATTATCCAGCGTCTTGCACCAATAATGGCACTTGATGCAAGAACCGTTACAGGAAAAACACTTGGTGAAAACCTTGAGAAACTAATTTTAGAAAACCCACAGACAAACAAAGAAATTATCTCAACACTAGAGAATCCAGTCCATGCTAACGGTGGCATTGCAATCCTCAAAGGAACACTTGCTCCAGAAGGTGCAGTGATAAAGCAGTCCGCTGTTGACCCAAAGATGTTAGTGCATACTGGCCCAGCACGCGTATACGACACTGAAGAGGATGCCATGAAGGGAATCATGGAGAAGAAAATCAAAGCCGGTGATGTGGTGATTATCCGTTATGAAGGTCCAAAAGGTGGACCTGGTATGAGAGAAATGTTAGCTGCAACATCTGCGATTGTAGGGATGGGATTGATCGATTCGGTTGCATTGATCACCGATGGACGTTTTTCAGGAGGTACGCGAGGACCATGTATCGGCCATGTGTGTCCAGAAGCTATAGATAATGGACCAATTGCATTTGTGAAGGATGGGGACAAAATCGAGATAGATATCCCGAAAAGATTTTTGAATCTTGATATTCCGGAAGAAGAATTAAAGAAAAGACGCGCTTCGCACACCCACCCATTAAAAAGCGTTGGAAAGGGATATCTTGCACGATATCAAAAGTCGGTGGCTTCTGCAAATAAAGGTGGGATTGTTCAGTGAACTACAATAAAAAGACCGGCTTCCAGTTTCAAGGAACACACGCTGGTTTCTCCACAGGCTTTAAATAGGGAAATCCCATCCCTACTCCTTTCCATTCCTGACTCAATCGGCTTTATATGAAAACATATTTTTATTGGCGATAAAATATTTTGGTGTTACTACTATTTTGTAGTGGTCATGATTTATACTTTCATGCCAAATGCTCCCCATATTTGACAAATAATATTTCTATGTTCTAACACCAATCTTTTTGATAAAACCTATTTGACATAAGATAGATAATATATTATATATAATATGATGTTTGATAGTCGCGTCATCAAACCTTTTTTCATCGATAATCATTTAATGCAAGTAAACATATTTTCCTACTAGGGGAAATGATACCATTCCGGCAAGGATCAAGGTCGCAAACCAGGCTCGTTGTATTGGCTGTTATTCTTGCATGATGGCATGTGCAAGGACATATTACGATACGGTATCTCTAAGGAACAGTGCCATTGACATAAAGACAAGTGGAGGAATCGAGAGTGCGTATGTTCCCGTTGTATGTCATGCATGCAAAGACCCACCCTGTGCTCTCGCCTGCCCAACCGGAGCACTCACAAAAAGAAAAGGAGGAGGGGTAGTACTTAAAAAAGAAATATGCACAGGATGTGGCCAGTGCATAGATGCGTGTCTTGTAGGTGCAATACATCTGGATGGAGAAGGGAGGGCAATTGTTTGCCGACACTGCGGCGTGTGTGCAAAATTCTGCCCACACGGTGTTCTGGAAATGAGAAAAGTCGAAGACAAAGACGAAGCAGAAATATTACCCTCAAAAACAGCCGACAAGGAGGATGCTTAGATGCCGAACAAAACCTTTGAAACAGACATATCAAATGTACTGTACATTAACCTTACAACTAAAACGTCAAAGGTAGAGAGGCGGCAGGAACTTTATGAAAGATGTATAGGTGGGACAGGGGTTGCCACAAAGCTGATGCTTGAAGAGTTCAAAGAAGGTACAGACTCTCTAGAACCCGATGCCCCTGTAATAATGGCAATTGGACCGCTATCCGGTATTTATCCTTGCTGCACAAAAGTGGTTTCAATGTTCAGGTCTCCACTTACTGACGAATTTGGAGAATCACATGCTGGGGGACGTCTTGCAATGGCAATGCGGTTTGCAGGATATGGAGCTATTGTCATTACAGGACGTGCGGAGCGACCGGTATATCTTTCAATCCACAACAATGATATTGCTTTAAAGGATGCGTCTTCGATTTGGGGACTATCCTCTACTACAGATATCGGAAAGATACTTCGTACTGTAGAACCTGTTACAGGTAAGCGTAGCATTATCAGGATAGGAGTAGCAGGTGAGAAACGAATCAAATACGCTAATGTAAATGTTGATACATATCGACATTTCGGAAGATTGGGACTTGGAGCAGTTTTCGGTGCCAAAAATCTGAAAGCCATTGTGATTTCCGGTGATAAGGAAGTCAATGTTCCAGATATAAATATATATAATGATGTATATAAAAAACTATATGATCAAATTGTAAAAACCGACCTGATGGAAAAATACCACAATCTTGGCACATCCGAAAACATACTTCCGTTGAATCAACTAAGTGGTCTTCCGACCAGAAATCTCCAGCAGTCCTTTTTCGAATATGCAGATACTATTTCTGGTGAGAAATTTGCGGACAATTATCTTATCAGAAAAATTTCGTGTGCCAATTGTCCGATTGGGTGCATACATATTGCTATGCTAAAAACAGCATTTGCGCCATCACATGAATTTGAAGTAATACATGTTTCATACGATTATGAACTCCTGTATGCACTAGGTACCAACCTTGGCATACTAACTCCCGAAGGAATTCTGGAATTAATCGATCGCTGTGAACGCTATGGAGTTGACATCATCAGTATGGGAGTTGTACTTGCATGGGCAACTGAAATGTCAATGCAAAAACGAATTTCATCCGATGATACACTAGGAGTTTTGTTAAAATGGGGTGACATCAAAAGCTATCTTCGTGCAATTGATCTTGTCCTAGAATCGCCAAACGAGTTTTATTCTGCACTTGCCAATGGAGTGGTCTTTGCATCAAAAAAATATGGAGGTGAAGAGTTTGCAATACAGGCAGGAGGACTTGAAATTCCAGGGTATCACACAGGTTTAGGGAATATTATAGGGCTAACTGGAGGCGTAAGGCACTCACACCTTGACAATGCCGGATACAGTGCTGACCAGAAAGCATTTAAGAATGGTCTTTCTGACGAAGAGATTATTGATCTTCTGATTTATCAAGATGATCTGCGAGGAGTTCTTAATTCACTTACCATTTGCTTGTTTTCGCAAGCCATATACACCTACGACACTATAATAGAAGCACTTGAAGCTATTGGCATTAAGAAGTCAAAGAATGAACTTATGAAACTTGGAAGGGACATTTTCATGGCTAAATATAAGCTAAAACGAAAGTTTGGTTTTAGCCTTGATGATGTGAAATTTCCATCCCGTTTTTTTGAAACGGCCACAACAAATGGCATGATTGATGAAAAAAGAGTTAAAAAAGCAGTTGAGATGTACAGAGCCAAACGGGGAATATGATTACATTAAATAGATGAAATAATAATTAAAGGTGATCTTTTGGAAGTAATGGGCATATGCGTCATTTGTGGTAGAAGCAAAAAGCTGTTCACTTGCGCTCTATGTGGAAGATTAGTCTGCGGACAGTGTATTGATTCATCAACCAGAATATGCAGTCAATGCTCACGTGGAAGAGTACACAGTCCTCAAACCGAGGATATCTTTCATTGAAAAACTGGAACGTGAACTACAATCCCTTAAAAGGGGCGATAGTTGACTTTAATTGCCAGGGTTGATTGCACCTCTGTTTTTCAGTCCTTTGGTATTGATTGCAAGGTTAACTGGATCAATTTGATCCTTAAGCCCGTGCAATAGGTTAGTTAATCTCCCAATTTCATCCCGGAGAGCATCCAGATAACTTGACGACAAAGCTACTCCCTCTTATCCAAATTCCGAATCTGATTTATAATTCTCGTTGCAAGGATACCACTTATTTCAATGATTGGAGGATTTACACATTTTCATCTCTTGTTATTGATTTCCAATATAAATCTTAATAACCCAACTTTGACAGTCAAAAATAATAAATGTGTTCTTAGTTTTGTTGTATTCGACAACCATGCAACAAAAACTAAGAACATAC
>JAFGOO010000176.1 GCA_016926455.1 Methanosarcinaceae archaeon
CAGTAATTTCCCAGTGTTCAATTCCAGTCAGGTTGACGTATTCAGCACCTGATGTTTTGTTTTCTATAACACCGTACATGAGATGCCGTACAATTTCACTGTCATTATACCGCACAATTACACGATAGACGTTCTCCAGTGTCGGAAACATCACTATAGAATGCGGGTTTACAGTGTTGTTATACTGAACAATCTCGATTATCCCAGGGTCTGGCATGGTGTAGATGGCTGGTAATGGAACAGAATCTACAAAGATCCCGGTATCAGTGAAATAATCTTTATCAATCCAATGGAATGTTTGACCTAATGCAGATGTACCGGTTCGCATAGTAGAATGATGCCAATCAAGCTTTGCAGTTACTGTTACCACAACATCTGTATCAGTCTGGTTAATTTCTACAGTAGATGTCAGTAGATCTACATTATCATTAAATCTCATTGACCCCGGACTGACATCATAATTGAAAACTGGAACTGGCGTTCCGTTCACATATTCAGTCCCATTCAACACAGTGGTGTTTTCAAACCCAATAATATCAACCCACCCAATCATCCTACCGGTATTTATGGGTTCTACTGTGGACGTGCCATTTGATGATATGTTTGACCAGTTGCCATCAAAATATCTCTGGTCAAGCACAGCAAACATACCGTCATAGGCAGACACAGGAGACATAAACATTGTAATAAACAGGATGAAGCACAAATACAGTCTCATTACATCATTATGATAACAGGAAGTTATTGACAACGTACAGGAAGAGCAACATCGAGATTGCTACAAGAGAAACAATCACAACAACAAATACAACACCCTGCATACCTTGCTGTCTCATAGTTGCGCTTTTTATGGCCGCACCTGTCTGTGCAGCTGAACCACTGAGTACCAGACCCATGAATGATACGACCAAAAATGAACCTATACACAACCCGACAATCCATTTAACAGGATCTTCTACTGGTTCAATAGCGTTCACCGGGTCTCCAGCTATATCCTCAATGGAAAAGCTGGCAGCACATGCTGGCATTATATTCAGTATCGATACAAAAAATATTAATAATAATATTCCATATTTCATAAATAATTAAAGCTGTATACATGTATATAAATTTATTCTAGATACATAAAATTAATAAAGCAATAAAATAATATTAAAAAATATGGAACAAGATAAAAATTCTGATTATGTGCTAAAAGCCGCTTGCAGAATGCATGCCGGTGCGAATGGTGGTGCTACCATCTACCTCAAATCTGAGATTGCAGAACCAATATTAAAAGTATTCCCGATAAAGAAGGATCTCCTTGTTGAGTTTGATGGCGAAAAAATAACCATATCAAAATTATGATCGTAAGAACAATTATTATAGCTATTTTTGTAACCCTTTGTTTAGTGACTAGTGGATGTATCTTGCACGAAACCGAAGAACAGTACCAGCTTGATGACGCCGTTCTGACGCTATATCCAGATGGTACGTACTACGTTGATCAGGAAGATCCTGGCAGCGGTTCATATGTACACAGAGATGGACGTATAGAGCTTGAAATTCCATTCGGTGTTTTTGTACTGAATGAGTTGGAGAATGGCAATCTAGTAGATTCTGAAGGTGATGTATGGGTTAAGTTATGATTTATTTTATGTAGAGATTGGCAATGATGCAATTTCTTCACGTCAATCCAACATTATTTTGAATAATTATGAATTTCTTCATTTCTTTTGCAGAAATGGTTATAGATATCAAAAATGGTTCACCATATGACAATGTTTTTCAATTGATTGTCTTTTCTAAATCACAATAGACAGTATCTGAAGAAACTAGAGGGTCTTATTAAAAATCATCAACCTTTTTCAACTCAGCCTGTAGTATCTCAAGTCTTATTTTGAGATTAGGTAATTCGTTTCCAAGAGTATCCCACACAAGATTGTAATCTACAATAAAATAAGCATGAATCAGTCGATCTCTCATACCTGCGATCTTGCTCCACGGTATATCTGGTGCAAGTGCCTTCACACTATCAGGCATAGCCTTGGCAGCCTCGCCAATTATCTCGAATTGCCGCACCACTGCACTTTTAGTCTTCTCATCTATCAGGAAATCTTCCTTTTCCATACCCCCCGTGAAATCCTCTATAGATCCTACAGCAGTGAGCATTTCTGATATATATAGTGACGCAGATCTCATAACGCCACCAACTCCCTCAATACTTCATTTTTCATCATTGGATGCAAGGCTCGCATAGAAACAACATCCACAGGTAATCCAAACATTTTTTCAAAGTAATCATCAAGTCCCACAAGGTCAAAAAGAGTTGCACCATCATCAAAATTTACAAGCACATCTATATCACTACCAACTTTATCTTCGCCCCTTGCATAAGAACCGAATATACCAACTATCTCAGCTCTAAACATCTGTCTGATCTCATCCTTGTGTTCTTTAATCAGGAACTTGATATCGCCCATTTTTATGCGATTATATTCTACTTCATCCATCGATAAACTCTCCATTTATACAGGTGACTACTCACCTCACTTAAGTGATAGGTATCTATCGAAATTCTGAAAAGATTGCAATCACAATCTTAAATATATATTACATCCGTACAATTGTTAATGTTTCTGAGGAAACTGACGGCCGTATCCATCATTTCATATTTGCATTTCTGCATTCGTCCTCTGCTTTTTTGCTATTATCCTCTTCAAAGTACTCTGTTCAGACAAACCTATACTATCATTTAACTTAGTTATTATGGTTTATTTATAGCTTAGTAAACTACAACACATAAATAGACTGGCTTCCTGCTTCAATGAACTCCCTTCAGGTTCTTCACATGCTTTAAATCTGGAAGTACCTTCCCTACTGCGCTCCATTCCTAACTCAGACGGCTTTACATGTACTGATATAGAATCATATTCATACGTGATCTGTTAAGCCCATCATTCACCTCTAAATCAATGTATAACACAAGCTCCCGTCACTCCAACCATCACTATCAACAGATCTTCAAGGATAACAACAACCGGAACACATTTCACCTAATTGAAGTAGCTAACCTTCGTGATGTTCAGATCGAAGACGTCAACAATATGCCAACAAAATCCTGTCTTGCAAAGATGAAAGTCCCAGTTACTTCACTTTTCATCAGCAACTGAATGATTTCTGGCAGCGTATTCTTAATTTCCTGTATCTGATCAAGCGCTTCATGGTCAAGGACAAGCGAACATTGACTGCAGAACTTGTCCGTTGCATTTACTACGTTAATCAGGACAAGCCAAGCAGTGGATTGTATGTACGTAGAGATGGACGTATAGAACTCGAAATTCCATTCGGTGTCTTTGTAATGCACGAAATGGATAATGGCAATCTGGTAGATTCTGACGGAGATATATGGGTTAGGGTATGACTTATTTTATGTAGATATTTTCTATTACTAATGATACTGTCTCTTCACGAGAACCGATAATATTTTTAATGATTCTGCATTTTTAGATTTTTCTGCCGACTATTTTGTGGACATTCAAATATTGTGTTTGGCAATAACACCTAGTTTTTCCAATTAGAATTCGGTATTCATCAACACTCCTAACATATCAATTTCATAAAGGCGAAATAGAGCAATAATAAATAGCGAAGAAAAAAAGGGCTCTGTAGAAATCCTTTATTATCAGGCAAGGTTAATAGTTTTTAATTATTATGGATATGTTGCATGCTATTGATCAATTGCAATCAGTTCGAGATGAAATTTTTACTTATCTGCGCTTTCTCCACATATAGACCAGGATTAAGATAGTAAGAATTAATATAAGCGGTAACGCAAATAGTTTTAACAGAGCGAGAATAGTTATAATAATTACAAAGAATAAAAAGGAAACAGCGTTCATTAAACGGGACATTTCCATTGTCTTGAAATTCGTTTTATCAGCATTGTTGTATCCATCGGGGTCGGTCTTGATAAGCAGTGCGTCTTCTCCGCCACCACCGTACGAATTGGTAACACCGGTTAATATATAGCCACCGTCATTGGTCTGCCGGACGGAAAAACCTCGATCTTCCCCGTCACCGCCAAACATACGATCCCATTCCTTATTGCCCTCTGAATCGGTTTTGATAAGGACCATGCTACAGGGAACCCACCCATCGCCTCCACCGTAACCGGTTATGATATAACCCCCATCGGAGGTCTGTCGGACGGAATTCCCTCGCCCGGAACCGGCTAATTTCCTGCTCCATTCCTCATTACCTTCAGAATCGGTCTTGGTAAGTTGAATATCATAACCGCTCCCGGCTATGATGTAACCCCCATCCATTGTCTGCCTGGCATCTCCCCCTTCTATTTCCTTAATCCATTCCTCATTCCCTTTAGAATCGGTTTTTACAAGCCAGTCTCCCCCGATAATATAACCACCATCAGTGGTCTGTTCGACGGAACGCCCGCCTTCATGCCCTGAACCGCCAAATACCTTATCCCATTCCCTGATGCCGGATGAATCGGTTTTAATGAGCCAGATATTTTCCCCGCCCGCACCGTAGGAATATGTGGAACCAGCAACAATATACCCGCCATCGGAAGTCTGCTCAACGGAATAACCGAAATCGTCGTCTTCCCCTCCAAATGTGGTATTCCACTCCATATTGCCAGCGCTGTCGGTCTTAATAAGCCAGACGTCACGCTCATCTCCCGTATAAGTACCTGTTATGATGTAACCGCCATCGGAAGTCTGCCGGACAGATCGGCCGGTGTCATCGTAACTGGCATCAAAAACCTTCATCCACTCAAAAGTGCCGTTTGCAGTTGTTTTAATCAGGCAGGCACCTTCCACTAAATGATGTTCCCCTCCTGCTTCCCAGTATCTGTGGTAGTAGCCGGTTACTACATAACCTCCATCAGAGGTTTGCTCAACACAATATCCTCCTACGCTGTCATCGTACTCACCGAAAAGAACGTTTTCCCATCTCGCTTCCTGTGGCTCTCCGGCTGCTCCACTGGCAGCAATCACCGACAACAAGAAAATGATAAATACAGCCGCACAGAATTTCCCTGCTGTGAACGACGTTGCTTTTTTACACATAAGATCCCTTTTGGTTGAATTGTACTGGTGAGTAAATTAATTATTATTAAGTGTTTGGCTCTGTAGAAAACCTATTTCGAGGTCATCAAATTAGAATTTTGACTTAAAAAGCTGTTCTTTTTTTCAGTAACCTCGTTACGTTTTTTTGGAGAGACGGTAGCTATAAATATCATAAATTTGGCCCGTCTCATGGCTAAAAAATCTATAATGTATGGAGGAGTCCTCTTTGAGGACTCCATCG
>JAFGOO010000177.1 GCA_016926455.1 Methanosarcinaceae archaeon
CGCGTTCCACAAGACGCACTCCACAGGTTGTACAGAATTCGACTTTTGATTTTGCCATTAAATATCTCCTTTTAATTCAATAATTGTAATACTAAAATGACGTATAGGTAATTGAAATGCTTCACTATCTGAGTGATTTCTGTACATACATGGTATATCATTTAAATATTCCCCTTCATGTATGTCCCAGTAACAGACTGACATCTGACAGCATCAATCACACGGTCTGGATAGTGTCCATTCACGATCACACAATCCATGCTGTTTGCTTTCATAAACTTCGGAAATTCTGTATCTGTGCAACTGGTCTCAATTTTTTCAAGTTCTTGGGCACTGACCTCTACTACAAGGTTTCCGTCTATGAAAATACCGTCAACATCCGTGACCTTGACAAACCGGGCATTAAGGCGCTTTGCCACCCATGCAGCAATCGTATCAGAGGTTACATCCCACGAATGAGGTAGTTCATCAGTGGTCTTAAGTAGCCTGTAAGGAAGGAGTATAGAGAATCCAGAAGGTAAGCATTCAATAGTTTCAATTCCCTTAGCACCGGTTTTGTCAATAAGGTAGTAGGCGTACTGTTCCATTGCAAGGATTGCCATCCAGTGTGCAGCTTCATCACCTATGCCGTAATGTGCAGCCTTTGAACGTATTGTATCTGCGAATACGCCGCCTCCAGGTACGATCAGTATCGAGATATTTTTTTCAGTTTCCGTAAACTCGCTCACCTTTTTAAGAATATCCGATGCTGAGTCCATCAAACTGCCGCCAATTTTCATGACCACTTTCATGACTTATCCACTATCAGTTTTTTGTTTCTGATTCAAGCACTTTCGCTGCAGCATAGGCCGGAAATACCTTTGAAATATCATTACCCCATTTTTCAGCAGCAGAGATACATTCAAAACCAAGTCTTCCTGCAGCCTCACTTATCAGGAATTCCCCAATCCCAGCAGCAACGATTCTTTTCAGTCCATTTCGCTCTGCCACCTCGTAAATAGCTGCACTTAAAACCGAAACCTGTTTTTCCTTCACCTGTCTAGCAATATTTTCGATATCTAGAGACGAGATCTCGGTGAGATCTGCACAGACAACACGCGCAAGGCGTCGCATTGCATCTATTTTAGACCTCCCTCCCCCATCCGCAGTTTCACATGTGTACAGTTCAGGGGTGATATCCCCGCGGATTAGGTATGCGTCTGCAGTGGACGCAAACAACTCGGAAGATGTTCGGCAGGTACCTCCACTTATTTCAGCAGTTTCAAGCACTGCAGCAATGTTTGTGCGTAGGGTGCCGGCATACACAAGTTCACTGCGCAAAAGTCGGGAAAAGTCGGTTCTTCCGGCAGCATGTTTACCGTCTATTATTGGGATAATGTCGCTTGTGGTGCTCCCCACATCTACGAAAATGCAACTGCCAATTTCCGAACCTATCAGGCGTGCGGATGCTGCCCAGTTTGCAGCGGCAAGATTCAAAATATCCTCGGATGTATCAGTAAATGTCCCCTCGTTATTTATGTATCGTTTATCACAGTCGAATGCGTCCTCAACAGCATCCATTATGAACCTAATGCCTGTTTCCTTGTCAACAAAACAGTCGGCGAGTTCCCCTGTCATCACAACACTCACCTTATCCGGATGCAATCGGTTTGCTATCTCTTTAAGTGCGGAAGGCAGTTTTGTATCTTTCCACAGAGGTATGTAGTGCAATTCTTTGATGCTCCCATCTGCCGATGCAACTTTTGTATTTGCTCCTCCAATGTCAATACCAATGATTTTCATTGCAAATCCTCTTTTGTAAACATGCATATCCCATTGATCTCAACAGATTCAGGAAGTCCTCCAAAACAACTTTTTAGCAAAAGTTCTCCGATCTCTTCTTTCATCACCTTGCATATACCGAACATGGATGTGGTTGGTCTTGGATTAACATCCACAACATAGGGTCTGGTTCCAAGCACGATGTCAACACCTATGTATCCGTGACAACCGAGGGTTTTTGCGACAGCTATTGCAGTTTCGTACAGTTCTTGTTGGTGTGGTGTCCTGTATGGTGTCAGACACCCATTATATTCTATCGGTGACTCATCCTTTTCTGGATAGAAATCTATCTTCTGCTTGTTAACGGCAAGTGGCAGAACATGGTCACCACAAACGAGGCTCACACTCAGGTGTTCGCCCACTATATACTCAGTTGCAATAAATCCTTCCTCTTGCACAAAATCAGAACACAAACGAGTATCTTCAGAAGCGCACCCTGAGATTGGCTTGACCACATAGCGTCCACCATCGGGCTTGTCAACAATTCGAGGGGCCGGTATTCCGACAGATAGCAGTTTTTCGGTGGATTTGACCTTGTCTGCGCACAGGGCAGAGGATTCCGGAGAGCATCCAAGGTTTATTGTATTCTCTTCTATGATCGTTGCCAGGTCAAAAAGTAGCTCATCAGGTGCTATAACGAGACAAGCATCACATTTTTTTGCTTCGGCTTCAAGCACTGTTTTAAAGTTATCCTCGTTTGACTGAACAGGTATGCCGTATTTTAGGACAGTATCGTTAGATGTGTATATCACGTCATGTCCAAGACGTGTAAAGCTTTCAGCAAGTGTTTTTAACATTGCTTCGCCTTCAAGGAGAAACGTGCCGCCCATTCCAATACTGACTGCGTATTCTGCAAGTAATACTTTCATGTTGGATGCAATTTCACCACTCGATATATATGATTTTTCATTCGATTAGTGACTTTCGAGTTACTATATATTTTTTTAATAATAAATATATACTATCAGGACGTCACATTTTAATTGAGAGGGATGAATATATGGAAATGACATCTGATAACAACAATCCTTTTGTTCAGGCACTTGCAGTTTCTACGGTAATGGCAGTATTCATGATCGGCGTAGCACTGGGTATTATGGATATGATATCTGCCGAATCAAATCGTCTTCCACTACCATTTCCGATACTATTGCTCATATTTGCAGTGATATTTATTACAGGTTCCGTGTTCTTCGAACAGCGTGGTGCTGACCATATGGGTTCCCTGATTGGTGGTACTGTTGTGGCATTCAGTGCGACTTTTGCCAGTGCATCTTTTTTTGGAGGAGTTATGTATGCACTAAATGGTGGGATCACAGCAATTGGAATTGGCCAGATAATATCTGCACTTGCAATCTGCATGATCGTGAGCATGGTGATAGTCAAATTATTACAACATAAGTTGAAGGAACATTACATTTAAGTTGCTTGAACGAGTTTGGTAAATGGGGATATGTTCTTAAAGCAGACTGTGTTTACAGAGTAGTCTGTAGTTAACGGTATACAAAAACTATTTATAGAACTACAAACAATCATCA
>JAFGOO010000178.1 GCA_016926455.1 Methanosarcinaceae archaeon
GCTGAAAAACGGGCAAAATAAACCGGCCAATCCTTTTTGTATATTGTTTATTATTATATATCTTCAAATCCTGTATCATTATTAGATGTAGTTTCGATTTTTTCTTTTTTACACGTTAAGGCACTTCACTGAAAAGTATCAGTTAAGTTTTTCACCAAATTACTTCGACATTCCATGTTCTGTCGAGATTTCCCGGGCGGATCGGGGAAAACCGCCCGGGAAATAGTAAAGGAGAGTAGAATATTTATCAAAATTCTGAAAAATTATCATTAAATGGGATCTCTTTTTCTACAGAACTTTTTACTTCTGCTGGCATCTTTTTTGGATTACTTTGAACAATTTGATGAAATATCTGATCCCCCAATCCTGTTTTCTTATGTGCCCTTCCGGGTACAGAAGATTGATTTGTACGCACATTTTGAGTCCCGCTGACAAGTGATACCAAATCCCGCACGATTTCCTGCATTGACTCTGCCTGTGCATTTAGCTCTTGTGAGGCGCTGGCGCTTTCCTCCGCGTTGGCAGCATTCTGCTGAGTTACCTTATCCATCTGGGCCACAGCCGTATTAACCTGATCAATCCCCTGAGCCTGTTCAGCGCTGGCGGCGGAGATTTCTCCGATCAGACCGGCGGTCTTCGAGACAGATGTTACAACCTCTTCCAGAACCTTGCCGACTTCTCCGGCGATTTCAAATCCGTGCCGGGAATTCCTAACTGATTCTTCAATCATGGTTGTCGTATCTTTGGCCGCTTCGGCACTTCGCAAAGCCAAATTCCGAACTTCTTCGGCGACCACTGCAAAACCTTTACCAGCTTCACCGGCACGCGCTGCCTCGACCGCAGCATTAAGAGCTAGCAGATTTGTCTGGAAAGCAATCTCATCAATTACCTTGACAATCCTGGCGGTTTGATCGGCGCTTTTCTGGATATCATTAATCGCACTGCTCATCCGCTCCATCGCTTCGGCGCCGATCCTGGCAGATTTTTTCGATTCCGTGGCCAAAATATTGGCCTGTTGTGCGTTATCCGCATTTTGCTTGGTCATCGAACTCATCTCTTCCAAACTCGAGGAAGTTTCTTCCAGACCCGCTGCCTGTTCAGTAGCTCCTTCGGCCAGTGATTGCGAGGCAGCAGAAACCTCTTTTGATGCACGTGCTACTTGTTGAGCAGACTCCGTCAATGCAGCAATAATCCAGTATATGGTTTTAATCACTGAACGTATAATAATCGTTATCGTCAAACAAATAAGTATAAGCAAGACCCCTATTGAGAGACATATTCCCCAGCGAATCGCTGATATATGACCCATTTCGTCACTATAATCAAGGAGGTAAGTAATCACCCCGATTTGTGTGCCATCATAACTGTAAATCGGAAACACTGTGATCTGGAAATTATCGCGTAAAATTGTTTGTTGCTCTGCCTTTCCAATATCCAGGATCTTTCTATCGACATACTTCATCGCCAGATCATTATTAGTGGATGCAACAAGCACATACTGATCTTCAACGCATGGATTATTTTCAGGATTTGACAATTTATCGGCAATATTCAATAAATCGCTATTCATAAAAATACCGAAGTCCTGCTTATCATTTGTTTTAGCGCTGAGCACTAAGGGGATGTAGTCTGAAAGCATTTCCACTGATCCTAAATATTTGCCTTTCGAATCCAAGATCGGTGCCAGGCCACGTATGACAAAACCGCCTCGTCCTACTTCTATCCCAGTAATAGGATCATGGCTACCGCGGCAGATATCTACAATGGTTTTTCGAAAAGAGGACAAATCGTCACTTACAGTCTGGTTCTTTTGCCATATTCGCAATAGACTTCGACACGTAGATAAATGGAAATGTAGACTGTAATTTCTTCCGTTCATGTACTGTTTAAAACCCTCGAAGATCGGGGTAAATTGCTCCTCTAAAAGAATTCGTGCCTCATTGGCCTTTTGATCGTTTTCATCATTAAGATCACCTGAATGTGCAATTACATAGGCTTTTTGAACAGTGTAATCTTGTGTAAATAAGGCTGCGTGAGAAAGGCAGTATTCTTCAATCAAGGTCTGACAGGCATTGATTTCTGAAATTTTACTGGCAATGTTATCATTCAATGCGTGCTTGCTTTGCTGTCGAACTATTCGGTCAACGAGAAACAGCAAAAGCAACATACCGGAAAAAAATATTCCAAGGACTGGAAGTAAGATACGGTGTTGCAGCTTCATCTTCATCTTTTATATTCCTTTCCTTCTTTGTCCTCAGAATGAAGCCTGAGGATAATCTGAATTATTATCTCTTTTGTAATCCCTATGAAACCACATAACATGCATTGTATTCTTATTATGATGAAGTACTTTAGAGGTTAAGGCAGTAAGTCCGTTCTTATCTCCTGCCCGCAAAACAGTAAAATCATTCACGAATTCAGTCTCCATTTTTTAATAAAGCAAATTTAACTGTATACTACTTCGCCCGATATGCCATTGTTATAAATGGGAATTATCCTATGAGCACCTAGGTAATTCCCAGTGCAACCTGGAATCCAGATAGGATAGTTGAAAGGGATTATGAATGATTCGAGACCTGCTTTACGAGTTCCAGAACACTATCGACACCCATCTTCTCAAGAATATTAATTCGGTGAAAATCCACTGTTTTAACGCTGATAGAGAGGATTTGGGCGATCTCCTTATTAGTTTTCCCGGCTATAAGCAAGTCCATAACTCCTCGTTCACGGTTTGTCAGAGTCAAAATCAATTCGTTGAAAGCAAGTTTACGTTCTCTCCTCTGGCGTAAATGAGCGTCTCTTAGTAAACCTTTATTGATAGCATCTAGGAGTGTTTGTTCTCTGAAGGGTTTTTCGAGAAAATCTACAGCTCCCTTCTTCATCGCTTCGACAGCCATAGGAATATCTCCATGGCCGCTGATGAAAATCACAGGAATATCAATTTGCTGCTGCAGCAACTCCGTTTGAAGTTCAAGGCCGCTCATCTCGGGCATCCTTATATCGACCACAAGGCAACCAGACATAGAAGTATCGTACTGAGCCAGAAAATCACTGCATCGATGATAGGTCTTCGATTCAATACCCACAGACTCCAGCAGGAGAGTTAACGATTTGAGCACTGCAGGATCATCGTCTATAATAAATACTGTTGGTTCATGTTTCATTGCAAAGATTCCTTTCCGGTAATGTGAAATGGAAGCTTGCTCCACCTCCAGGATTAGCGCTTGCCCATAGTTGGCCACCGTGAGATTCGATGATAGCTTTGCTTAGTGACAGACCAATCCCTAATCCATTAGTTTTTGTAGTGTAAAAAGAGTAAAAGATTTTGTCAATATTTTCTTCCGGAATTCCACATCCCGTATCTGAAATCGAAATAGTAATCATCTTGTTCGGACTTGTTTCTGCATGGAGTGTTAACTGTTTACGAAGGACACCAGGACCTTTCATTGCCTCTATACTATTGCGAATCAAATTAAGCAGAACTTGTTGAATCAAAATCATATCTGCGCATGCAGGAGGGAGATTGTCAGGAATCTCGCAGATGACTTGCACTTTTGTATTATTTAGCTCGGCACTTATTAGATTAATGGTTTCCCGGATAATATGCATGATTTCGATTCGTTCATAGTGTGGGGATTTTCTCTGCACCAATCCCTTAACACGATTGACAATTTTACCGGCTCTTTCGGCCTGACTACGGATATCTGTAAGAATATCACTCACATGGTTGGTGTTATTCTTTGTTTCCAAAAGACGCATACATGCCTGAGCATAGTTTTCGATGGCACAGAGAGGCTGATTGATTTCATGGGCAAGGCTTGAGGTCATTTCTCCCAGTTCACCAAGCCGTAATAAATGTGCCATATTGGCATGATGCAATTGCAGACGTTCTTGAAGCTGTTTTTGTTCGGTAACATCCTGTTTGACAGCTATAAAATGGGTGATTTCTCCATCTTGACTTTGTACTGGCGTGATCGTTGCTTCTTCTGTATACAGA
>JAFGOO010000179.1 GCA_016926455.1 Methanosarcinaceae archaeon
ACACTTGACCAGTTGGCACCATGCCAGTATCCCGCAAGTGAATTGGCAACCGCCAAGCCAAAATCATCATGTGCGTGCGTTTCGATGTTCTTTGCACCCAGTTCATTTTTCACGTATCTCACCATTTCCGGAGTGCCGTAAGGCTCATCAACGCCAACAAAAGGCATACCATAACCCACCGTATCACACAAACGTATCGTACAGTCCGGGTCAATCTCAAGTATCTTTGCAATAAGCGGATAGACAAAATTGTAGTTATCTGCCCGCGTCATGTCCTCTATATGCGCACGTGTCTTGAGACCATGGTCGACTGCATACTGAAGCGCATTTAAGTACTTCTCCTCTGCGGCTTCTCGGCTTGGCAACCCCATTTTATCAAATATATGAGAGTCCGACACCGACATCAATATCCCGGTTTCTTCAACACCGTCAACCTCTAGGATCATATCAATATCAGCAGGAACTGCCCGTGCCCATCCCGTAACCTCCGGGAATTCATAGCCGCAATCAAGCATCAATTTTACGGCTACTCTGTCACGTTCATTAAAAACAAAAGTTTCTAATTTTTCAACACCTATCTCGTTCAGGAACTTATATATTTTGAGTTTGTGTCCTTTGTTCATGACGATTCCGGGCATCTGGGAACCGTCGCGGATGGTACTGTCACTGATGAACACCTCCTGTCCATGGGGCAATTTTATCTTGGGTAAGTCATCATAAGTTTTGTATATCTTCATTAAATTCCTCCTTTACGTTTCAATCCATCAACTTTGCAGCCACAGAGCACGTTCTGTTTCTATTTCGAAAAAATCATTATAAAACACTGCAAAGAACATATCATTCAGTTCATCTTCATTCTGTATAAATGTTGCAAAACCGGCTATTTAATCAACGCAATTTTTCTAAATACACGATGTTATCCTTAAAATGTCTTTCTTTTCAAATCCAGTTATATTTAAAATTATGCTTCAAAAAATTAGTAGATGCTGTGTTGGAAAATATCCACACAAAAAGAACCTGATAATAACCGCTCTTTGAAATCTAGGAATCAATAAGCATAATTGTTGAAAGAAGCGATAGTGAGCGGATTGGGAGTGGGGATTATTGGGGGTAAAAAAAGATTCCGCTCACTAACTCAAAATATGTACCCCATAATATAAATATGTGGCGATATATTTGGGTGAACTACCACCTTTTAAAAGGGGTAGCTTCCTGTTTCATTTCTAAACCCAACGGTTCAACTCAACAGGCATTTACAACCTTGACAGCCTCTTCAGCTTTGTTTCGTTAAGGCCAATTTCCTGTTGTTTTGTAGGATATAATCTGAACTTATTTTTCAATTTTATAAATAGAGGCCATCAAATTAGAATTATGACTTAAAACCCTATTCTTTTTTTCAGTAACCTCGTTACGTTTTTTTTTTTGGGGGGGTGCGTTAGCTATAAATAGCATAAATTTATCCAGCCTCATGGCTATAAAACCCATAATGTATGGGGGTGAGTCCTCTTTGAGGACTCCATTGAAAACTATCTGAACAGAGAAAGCGCCTCAATCTGCCAATTTCTTCACTTTTTTTGCATAGAAGACATTTAAAAGCACGTGGTACGCTTTTTACACCAACAAAAGTTGGCATTACAAATATAGCATTTCTTCAATGATAAAACTCTTCTTTGTAAAGTGTTTAAGGAAATTATCTTACGAGAAGACAATTTCTTCGTTAACAGAAGAAGAAGCTATAATGCTCTCTTTTTGTGATGATAGCGGTTTCATAAAACTTCCTTCTGGAGGAACATTACATCATTTTGTAAAATACAGGTTAGGTGAAGACGGAATAAATGAAATATTGCTGCTAATAGGTGAGAAAATTCTTAATCATGCTCATATAAAGGAGTCAAAGATCGATTCAACTCCACTTAAAACTTCCAAATATGAAAAGCATGCTGATTACAATCTTCATTATGGGTGTAGAATGAATAAAGCCCATATCACGATGGTAGGAACATATCCTGTATATGTAACCCATACAAATGGTAATGCATCAGATTCTCTCGAACTTGACAAGCATATTGAAGCAATGAAAAAAATGAATGCTGATATTGATTTTTATTCTGCTGACGTAGGTTATAATTCATTCCAAAATCATGCAGATATCTGGTACTATTTGAATACAAAACCAATTATTTCGTATTCTTCCAATGCTATAATAAACAGGGAAGGTGAAGTTGAAAAAATTGACCATTGGGTGAACAAGATGTGGAAAAAGGGGGACATTCATGCAAAAATTGAAGATTAACTTAAATTTCTCTATGATAACGGAAGACAGGAGCAGGTTGGAAAGTATTTTAGAACTCAAAACATTCTGGACAATCTATTTCTTAGGTTGTACAAAAAGAGAGCAGAATTTGAAAAGATACGTGCTCATATCAAAGAAATAGTAACATTTGATATCAGAAGGGTTAGAATAGAGAGTAGAATGCTCTACTCTCGATTGAGTTTTGTAACGTATCAATTATTAGTCCTTACAGAACTATAAAACGGAGTTGAAAACAGAAACTCATTTGGGAAGTTTTTTTAAAAAATGTTGTCAAATTAGAAAAGCAGTTTTAGTAGCTAATTTGATAGCCTCAAATATAATGTACCATAAAAACAAAAGATTAATACACTTATGATTCATTTCTTTAGTCAGTAATCAACGGGAGAGACAATGTATCAAGAAGAACGCGAGAGACTCCACAAATCAGTTGATGAAAAGAGTCTATCAGGCCTGTGCAAAGAAGGCACTAAAGGAAGAACAAAATATGCCCATTTGTGGGATGACCACAGAAGAACGCACTAAGATAAATTGAAAGAAGAATAATTCTGAAGCAAGATATTAAGTATTTATTATTCTTAGTGGAAGGAGATGGATTTTTCGAAGGTACTTTGCAAAGTCAATGAAAGCTGAACTTTGTCCGGAACTATCGATGATGGATTGATTTGAACATGTGGAGCAAATAATATGGAGAATGAAATCAAAATGTTCTATGATCTTACGGCAGAAAGAACCGCCGAAGAATGGTATTGTGAAAATATATTGAAATCAACAATACACGATTTCATTTCATTGTTACCGAAAAATCCGCAAGTTCTTGACCTTGGTTGCGGTCCGGGCCATGAAAGTATGAGATTGAACCAAGCAGGAGCGAAAGTTTTAGGAATTGATTTCAGTGAAAAATGTATTGATATTGCACGCCAACGTTGCCCTCAATGCAAATTTGAAGTAAATGATTTTCGGTTTTTAGATGATGAATATGGAAGGTTTGAAGGTGTTTTTGCATGTGCATCGTTGATTCATATAGGCCCCGAGGAACTGGGAAAGGTTTTGAGTAATATAAAAAATGTACTGGTTGATGGTGGCTATGTTGCCGTTGTTATTGTTGAGGGAAAAGGAATTAATGAAAAACTTAGTATGCTTGAGGTCAAAGGACGAAAACTGAATAGGACTTTTTACTTATATACTCGAAATTATCTGAGAAAAAAGGCTGAAAAGGCAGGGTTGAAATACGTCCGTGAAGGATATCTTGATGAGAAACTAATGAAAGATGGTTGGCGGAACTATTTGTTCCAATCTATGTGAGCTCTACCTCCTAGCTTGGAATACTCAACAGTCAATTGCGGATATTTTAGGAATTGACCAAAAAACACTTTTAAATATTATTGATAGAAAAAACGGACATTTGTCGGAAATACCTGATGACTTCGAGAAGTTCATCTACAACATCTGGAGAATCAAAAGAATGGTTTATCATTGAACTTGACATATTCATGTTTTCATATCATCACCACCATTTATGGAGGTATTCGGCATGAAAATATAAGTCATGACCACTATAAAATAACACCAATACCAAAATTTTTTATAGCCCACTTGAAAAACAAAAATATATATGCGATTCCAGAGACATTTCAAATCCATTTGAAATATCTATTTTAATCTAAAGGTCAGTAGATAGTAAAAAATCAGATGGTGTGAGAGTATTACAGTTTGGCAAAATTATTGTGAGTGGATGAACAATGACTGGAGAAGTATGCATAACCAAAGAACTCAAAGGCCTTGGTTTCTTTGAAAGGTACCTTACAGTATGGGTTATTCTATGCATCATAGGAGGCATATTGCTTGGAAGATTTGCACCGGATGTTGCAGTGTATCTTGATCGTCTCGCAATATATGTGGGCGATGCACCGGTAGTTTCGATTCCCATCGCAATCTGCCTATTTTTCATGATGTATCCCATCATGGTAAAGATCGATTTTGAGGATGTGTTAAAGGCTGGCAAGAATTTCAAGCCCGTAAGTCTTACCCTGTTAATCAACTGGGCGATCAAACCTTTCACGATGTATGCCATCTCGTACATTTTCCTTGGCACGCTCTTCCTTAACTTTATTGGACAGGATGCTGTGGACATTGTCAAGATGCCATTTGGACTTGATATGCCTGTGGGCGAAAGCTATGGAGAGGCCACGGTGGTGCTGGTAGATGGTGTAAAGATGCTTCAGATTCCTCTGTGGAGAAGTTACCTTGCTGGCTGTATCCTACTGGGGATTGCTCCATGTACCGCAATGGTGCTTGTCTGGGGCTATCTCGCACGGGGTAATGATGCCCATACCCTTGTGATGGTCGCGATTAACTCACTTACCATGCTTCTACTTTACGGACCTCTGGGCGGTTTCCTGCTGGGTGTGGGAAAACTCCCGGTACCATGGCAGGCACTGGCTCTCTCTATTGGGATATATGTTGCATTACCTCTTTTTTCTGGGTATATCTCTAGGAAACTCATTATCAGGACCAAGGGTAAAGAATGGTTCAATACGCGTTTCGTCCACTTATTGACCCCTATAACCATAACAGCTCTTCTGATAACTCTTGTCCTGTTGTTCAGTTTCAAGGGAGAAGTCATACTTGCCCGCCCCCTTACGATCCTTTGGATTGCAGTCCCTCTTTTCATCCAGACTACCGTGATCTTCCTGCTTGGTTATGGTCTTTCAAAAGTATTTGGTCTGACTTATGAGGATGCTGCCCCCTCAGCAATGATTGGGGCCTCCAACCATTTCGAGGTGGCGATTGCAACAGCAACAATTCTGTTCGGTCTCTCATCTGGAGCTGCTCTTGCTACGGTTGTGGGGGTGTTAATTGAAGTACCAGTGATGCTCATGTTGGTAAAAATATGTCTGGGAACGAAAGGTTGGTTTTCTGCCTGATGTTATAGTCAATAATCCATCTTTTATAACTTACACACATAAGGATTTTTTCCATCCAATTTTTTGCAAAACTGAATTTTGGGCTTTGTAGAAAACCTATTTCCTATTTTAATTTCTACATAATATTTTAAAAAGGATAAATCCCCTGAGTATTATTTACCACAAAAAAACACAAAGGGGATGATTGTGTTTTGTTTAATAAGTACTTAAATTTTGTTGATACAGCCCTAGCTGTATCAGGAAACTCACACCTTCAAATATATAGTTGCAAGTATTCAAAAAG
>JAFGOO010000180.1 GCA_016926455.1 Methanosarcinaceae archaeon
AAAAATGACATATGGCGGCGTTCTTACCGCATATAAAGCTATCGAAGGATAGCGTTTATAATGAACTGAAAATTAGCGAACTACTGAATTTGATTGCCATACCACTGGCTGCGGGCATACTCTACAGCAAAGGAATTCTGCTGTCTCTCGCAGTTGGGGCACTGCTGATGTCCCTGAGCACAGTTATTGTTGCTGCAAATGCTAATTTCCTTTCGATTAAATCCTGAACTTCATCATACAAAAATTTCAAATAAAATAACCATACTTATTATATTATGATTGTTATTGCCGATATCCTTGATGGTGCCCTTATTATCGGTTTTACATCTGCATTCCTTTTTTTGGACATATTCCTGAAAAACCACCTCCGACTCGAAATATCCCACATTGGTTCAGATATTGCACTGTGTGCCCTTGTCACCCAGCTATCAGTAATGGTGTACCTGATAACCAGTGAAAATATTGAGAATGTTAACTTTATTGAGATTAACGTTCTAATAAGCTTTATACTTACTATTTTATGGGTGATTAGCCTATGGTTACCAACAACGAACAGACCAAAAGCCGTGGAAATATCATATTTAACAGGCACATATGCACTTGCTTTTTCCACCATGCACTTGCTTGGAATCCATAACCTAGGATTTATGACCATAATCCAGCTCTGTGCACTGGGAGTTGGTGCTATCGGTTATCTATTAGCCGACTTCCTACGAAAAGAAATAATCACACAGCGTTTTGAAGACCATTTAAAAGAAACCACTGCCTACGACCTCATAGAAGCCTGCCGCAAATATGCATCCGGACTTTCTACTTCAGACCCCTTGCAACCGGTTGTAGACCTAATCAGAAGTGCAATCAGAAACCATAATTCTAAAACCACAACACTTGGAATACATGCCCTCACAGACCTTGGAATAAAGCATATCTCAAAATCCAAAGCTTCACCTCCTGTGATAAAGCACCTGAACTCCCACCTATATCAAATAGGTATGCTTGCTGAAATGGAAAATGATAGAACGACTATCCTCGGAGTGATCGATGCCATTGGAAAGATAGGTGAGATGTCTTCAAAGTACGGCGATGAAATCTCTACAGTAGGAAGCCTTGGTACCATGGACTCCATGTTCAGAATGCTGAAAGAAGGTATGAAGGATGAGGATATAACATGCTGCCTGGTTGACGGTATCGGCAGGATCGCAGTGAGTTCTGCAGACTCAAGGCAGTTAAATGCATTGGAAAAAGCAATCTATCTACTCAGAGAAATTGGTATTAATGCAATCCCAAAGCACCATCACATAACGGTAGGGAAAGTAGGGGATATGCTACTGGGGACTTCAAAAACATGTGAAAATACACTTCCTTCTGTGGATAAACAGATAGTTCTAGCACTTCGGGATATGGGAATCAAGGCATCACAAGAGCGGGGAAATGGAGAAAAACCTCAGTCAATCTGGCAAATCATAACATCCCTAAGAAAACTGGGAGACCTCCTCAAAGAAAAATCCCTTAATGAAGTTATCTGGGCACTTCGGGACATAGGAGTTGTAGCGGCACGGAGCCATTATGATAACGACGTCGGTAGGATTATAGATAGTCTTGAGAATTTAGGTGAGTTTACATCAGAGAAAAGGTTTCATGGGTCTGCCTCCCAATCGGTAGCTGCAATTTTACAGATAAGTGAAGTATTGATTAAAGAAAAACTCAAAGTGTCAACCGGTCTGGCTGCTACTGCCCTTGCCAGACTTTCAAGGATCGATGAATTAACCGTTGAAGTCAATGATGCAGTGTTTGATCTCGGCAAGTATAGGGACCTAGAACGAGAAATGTATAGTTTTTTTGAAGAAACTTACCGAAAAGTTGCAACAAAACTTAGTTGAGCGTTGGGTGTATTTCGAAGAGTATATGTATTGTAATCGTATTTTACTTAATGTTATATCTACCAAAATGGAAAACAAAGGGATTTTTATGGAGATCAAAGGAGTAGAAATTGAAGATACATTTGCAGAGGCCTTTCCAATCAAAGTGGCAAGGGTACTGATAACTGCCGCAAACAAACACTGGGCAGAAGTGGCTGCACTGGAAGCGACCGGATTTGGAACATCGGTGATTATGTGCCCTGCGGAAGCTGGAATTGAGAAGTTTGTAACCGGCAAGGATACACCGGACGGCAGACCAGGAGTCTACATCCAGATATGCACGTTTGGCTACAAGGCAATGGAAGAGCAATTACTTGAACGCATAGGACAATGCGTCTTGACAGCCCCGACAACCGCCGTGTTTAATGGACTTCCAGATGCTGAAAAGCAGTTCGACACCGGATTTAAGCTAAAGTTCTTTGCAGACGGCACTGAATCCGAAACAGAAGTTTCAGGACGCAAGGCATACAAGATTCCAATGATGGAAGGTGATTTCATTGTGGAGCACTCCATAGGTGCAGTGGAAGGTGTAGCTGGCGGAAACTTCTTTATCTTTGCAGACTGCCAGATGACAGGTCTTACAGCTGCAGAAAATGCAGTAGCTGCAATCCAAGAACTTGAAGGTTCAATCACACCATTCCCTGGTGGAATCGTTGCGAGCGGGTCAAAACCAGGAGCAAACAAGTACAAGTTTTTAAAAGCAACTGCCAACGAGAAATTCTGCCCATCCATCAAGGACAAAATAGAAGGTACCGAAATACCAGATGATGTCAATGTCGTATACGAACTTGTGATCAACGGAACAAGCGTTGAAGCTGTTGGAAATGCAATTGCAGCAGGTATCAAGGCTGCTGTGGCCACTCAAGGTGTTAAGAAGATCACTGCCGGGAACTACGGTGGAAACCTCGGACCACACAAATTCAACCTACACGACCTTCTCTAAGGTCGTTTTTTTTCTTTTTGCTACTCTTTTTGCCTTCAACAACTCATTGAAAAAATCACAATGATGTTTGATTTTATATGTGAGTATGATTTATTTTTCTGATCATCGATGTATTTTTTTACTGTTTCTTCGGAAATATGACCAACAGATTCACAATAATAACTCCGTGTCCATAATGTAGGAAGTTTAGTTCTCAATTATAAAAACTCTTGTCTTAACATCTTGAAGTGTATCACTTTAATTGTTGAACAATCCAATGAGGCATTATTGTTGGAGAACTTTTTACAAAAGATGTACCTGGTCTGGCATAATTTCCATTTTTTCAATGGTTACACCTATCTCATCTGATTTTTCTAATAAAAGTTCCTTCAATCATGTTTCAATTTCGTTTTCTAAAACGTTTCTACGGTATTTAGAACACCATATTAAGTGAAAAACAATATTATACACTGTTTTTTTGCTATGTTTCCATCGTTCTAATGTCAGAATGTATTATATTTATGACATATATATAAGATATATGTTAACTAAAAGGCGGTTTATGATTCATCCCATGTCTAAAGAAGATGGGTTTTCTCTGCCCTTACACCCTATTAGTCATAAATCTCATGAACTGAAAAAGGAGTTTAGTCAATCGAGATTTAGACTACCGACTTTTTGGACATGTTGAAAATTCAGATTTCAATGCAGCGTTTAATATTGCAAAGACTCAATGTAAAGTAGCCCTAGTGAAAACGCCACTAATTTTATAACACCACAGCCTTTACTGAGGGAGTATTTCAGAACCCGAGAGTACTGAATCCTGCACTGATCACATCCCTTGGGTCAATGCCTGCTATCTGCATCATCACATAAACCCCGAGGAAAGTGCCAATCATACTGCCAATATTTGCAAGAGCCGCAACCAGTATAACCCTGAAAAGCTTGTTTTCAAGCATATTTTCTGTGGTCTCGACCTCTATCAGCTTTTTGAAATCATCCGTTGAGGGATTCCTCTGCTTTGCCTCCACCAGACCCGCAAACCAGCCAGCTGCCATCATGGGGTTAAGGGACGTGAGCCATGCCACCAGGAAAGCAGTGATGACCGAGTATGGGTGCCCCCGTGCAATTATTGCACCGGCTGCACTTAAGACTCCGTTGATGATAAACCACCATCCGAATGCCAGTAGCAGAAGTTCCATGGGAGTACCGGAAAGTACCAACAGTGCAAACGTTGCAATAGCAATCCCCACAATCATAACCCCGATAAGTTTCATTATGCTGAACCGTTTCTTTGGAACATCCATGAGCGTTCCAAGCGGGGGGATGGTTTCAGGGTGCTTCAGGTAATTCTCAATTCCAGACATGTGACCTGCCCCTACAACTGCCACTATCTTTTTGCCTCTCCCCGACGCAGTCCTGACAAGGTTGCCTGCTATATAGGCATCCCGCTCGTCGATCAAAACACTTGCTGCTGTGGGTGCAATGCTCCGGAGTTCCTCGGTGAGCATGGTCACTACATCCTGATCTGTAATATTATCGATGTTAATGTCTTTTCCATCACCAATCCCAAGCGCTGCACCGATGAGAGCACCGACAATACGTATCTTTTCGATGAAACCCATCTTGTTCCAGAAACGTTGGAGTGTTACCTGAATATCGCGGTCTATTAAAGCTACTTTTGCACCGCTAGCTTCGGCTGCATCAATGGCATTAATCATTTCGGCACCAGGCTGAACCCCCATCTCATCACCGATCTTTTTCTGGATATATGCAAGCAACCAGTGCACCATAAAAAAATAGACCTTACCTTCTCTCAGGAGTTCTTTTATAGGGATTGACGATACCTGCGTTTTACCTTTGAGTGCATCATATCTACCCTTGCACAGCTCAACTGCTACAATATCAGGCTGCTCACGCTCGATGGTCTCAATGACTTTCCTGACACTTTTTTCAGAAACGTGGGCAGTTCCAACAAGAATTATTTGTGAAGGCGAATTTGGAAGCACACTCAAATAGGTCTGTGAAATAGTTTGTGGCAATAGTATGTGTCCAAGCTCATTAGTTGATTCATCTGCGGAAAAATAATACTTGGCTACTGTATTAAATTTATATTCAGCAACGTCTGTCTGTGAATCGTTAACTGAATCATAGATATCCATTTTCATATCGCCTGCTCTACTGCTCACCCAAAAACATCAATGTACGCATCAAGTCCGTCCTGGACAGGATACCAACAACAGAACCTTTGTCAATAACAAGTACTCTCCCAATTTTATTTGTTGTCATAAGCTTCAATGCATCTGAAGAATCTGCATCTGCGTTTATGGAGATTACGTCTGGAGTCATTAAATCTGAGACCAGTATCTTTGAACGTTCCTCTGGAGGAACCTTATGTACATCCGTAAATGTGATAATCCCTTTTAAATCATTGCCTTCAATTACAGGGTAACCCATATGTTTTTTTTCGAACATGAATAATGTAATCTCTTCAATTGTCCACGATGGTGGGACCGAAACAATCTCACGGGTCATAATATTTCTAACAGGCACTTTTTCCAGTGCAAAAGATATCTTGGTTGAGCGCTCTTCCTCAGAAGCACCTATATAAACAAAAAAAGCAATCATTAAAAGCCATACGTTGTACAAGAGTCCAAACATTCCCATGATAAACGCAAACAGCTTCCCCACGTAGGCAGCATGCTGGGTCGCTTCAACATATGACATTTTTTTTGCATACCATGCCCGAAGCACTCGCCCACCATCCATTGGAAAGGCAGGAAGCAGGTTGAACACAGCAAGAATGATATTGATGTAGCCAATAATCCAGATAATGCGCATGGGTGCTGTAGTGGAAAATGATGGAAAGAGAGCAATGATTCCAAGGCAAATAGCTGCTATAGTAAAGCTGACAGTCGGCCCTGCGACCGCCATTTTTGCTTCCATTGAAGAATCCCTTGGCATTTCCTCCATGGATGCCACACCACCGAACAAAAGCAACGTGATACTTTCTATCTTAAAACCGTATTTTTTAGCAAGATATGAATGACCGAGCTCGTGAAGAAGGATACATGTGAAGAGCAGGATCGTGGTCACCAGTGACAAAAAATATTTTTCCATAATGGGAGTCGTATCACCGAATCCATAGGGTGCAGGATTGCTTGCAAAGATAAACGCAAATAGTGGCAGTACCAGCAAAAATGTTATGTGCAACTTAATAGGTATCCCCATTACTCGCGCAACTTGAAATGAAGTTTTCATGCCTTTAATTGATTGTTATCTTCATATTTAGTTTTATCTTAAAATTTGAAAAAATGTTTTACTCGGTTTACGAATAGAGTAGCCATAAAGCCCACGACTTACATCGTGGGCTTTATGGCGTACACTAAATCAAGATACTGGATGTATTATATAGTTGGCAAGCACATATGGTTATCAATAGCTTGGAAATGCCAAGTTGGACAATATTGAGTGTCATATGGTATGTTATTCTAAATATAAAAATGAAGTATTGAATAATAGTGTTGAAATCATATTAAAGTTGCCGAGTCTGAACTTGGCATAACTATTGAACGAATGAAAGTTACACCAGACCTTCATCTTTTTTCAAATCACCACCAACAGCAAGCCCACATTTTATAGTGCAGCAATTGAAGGGATATATCCTTAGTTCCCAAAATTTAAGCGCATAGTATATTTTACCTATTTACTCCTCACCCCTTCATGCGTTTTTACGCATGAATTTATTCTT
>JAFGOO010000181.1 GCA_016926455.1 Methanosarcinaceae archaeon
GTGTATTCTATGAACTTGAGTTATTTCTCAAGCATCTTAGAATCAGGATATAAGCCATATCTCTCAAATAATTCTACTCTGGTTGAAAGAAGATCATTCCACAATCTTCTGCATTCTGCAAGTTTCCAGGGTTTCTTACAATTTCAATTCCTGTTCAAGAGTTGGATGGATAGGAAACCTTAGGTTTCTATAATTCTGACCTTCTTTCCGCACCATGATCTCACCTAAAAAACGACAACATCATATTGTTTTATTACTATTTCAAAGTTGTTATCTTACATTTTTCTGATAGGTGGGGTACGATTCATCCCATGACTAAAGTCATGGGGTTTCTCTACCCCTACACCCCAATTATCGTAAATTATGTACCACAGCTAGATTATCACAATACGTCCATTGATATCATTCCAGACAAATGCTGCAGGATCCACCGAAGGAAATGTATCTATCAGGCAGATATCAAAATCCGGGATAATTTCCTTAAGTTTTCTAAAATCACCATGGAATACATCCATTACAATACTATTCCCTTCAGCAGATGCAACATGGATGGCGTTTTCACCAATGTCCGGCAAAGTTGATGTGTCCATATACGTCGTGAGTTCAAAACCCAGTATATTTTTATTAATCTCAATATTAAGCAGTGTGTTTTCTATTGCAGTCTTCCATGCATCATTGAATATTACCCGCTTTGCGCCTGCCAGCGCACACATCAGACCAAGTGTCCCTGGCCCGCAAAATCCATCCACTACAACCCTCTGCATCAAATGTCCCTGCACGTATAACCTTTCAAGAACCTGCATTTTAGAAGGGGATGCACGTCCGAACTCGATATGTATCTTTGATTGACTTTTATAGATGCAAAGTTCCCCAAAACTCGATGTTACCACGTCGCACCGTATATCACAGCCTGAAAGCAACTCGTATGTATGCGGTTTGCAGTCCGTGTCCTGTATTCCAACGCATTGTGAAGGTGCTCCCACCCTTTTTATCACGCCTTTGATCTCGGGAACCCTGATAAGTTGCTCAGCTACCGGGCGACTGATGTTATCTGCGATCAAAATAAGTTCATTGGATCTCAGCCGCGGTGGAAATGCAAGCGGGTATCCAACCGATATTAGAGGAGTTCCCACATCAAACAGACATGAATCCTTCCCTCTGCAGCCATACTCGATCATGATCGATAGTGCATCTGCCATGACCACATCAAGATGGCGTTTCCCACAACCAACGCATGGATTGTTGTTATACCCCTCCTGCTTGATTTTTGAGAAGTGCAGGTATTTTTGGAGTTGCGGGTCAGGCAGACAGTTTTCACATGCCATGTACCGGGAATAAATATTATCCAGAATCGCCTCTGGTGTTTCGATACATTCCAAACCTCCGCAGCTAGGGCAGGAAACCATTGCTAATTGACCCATATCCATAAGGATAAGTTAATAATATATAGGGATTCTTATCATGATGTCATGACGGATATATTACTATTGTGGGACACACCACTACTGTTTGAAAAATTATTTATAGAATATAATCTGAAATGCCAGCGTACTTCATCAAGTGCTATTTGTACACCGTTTTTACCACCATGCAAGTGTGTGCTCATACCTACAGGCTTTGCAAATCCTATGTACACTAAAATACTGGAAGGCATAGAGAAGAACAAAAGGGTATTTGAAAAATTCGTGAAAAAAGGCGGCATTCTCGTTGTGTTCGGTCCAATGGTTAATGAATATTATTATGAATGGCTTCCAATGCGATTAAAATATATACAAAAACATGGATCAAATCTGATCCAGAAAGTCGTTGAGCATGATGCGCAATCTCTCGTACCGGATATCAGCGTACCGGTGGAATCTGACGGATATTTTTCAGAAACTGACAGCAACGTGCTCTTTAACAACAATGATGGAAAACCCATCATGGTAGCCAGTGAATTTGGTGAAGGTATGGTTATTGCAACCACGATTCATGAATTTCCATCTTCAAATTTCCTTTCATGGGTAGTTAACCGTGCAAAGATGACAAAAATTTGATAATTCTTAATGAGCTCATTTCAAAAGTATAAACAGTACTTCGTACAATTATTATACGAAGGGGTTTGAATGGAGTTCGAAGAACTCTCTAATGAACAATGGAAGTACATTAAATCGTTTTTACGAATGGCGGGGTGTAGGGGTAAAGAAAGGCCATGAACTTTAGTCGTGGGAGTAGTCACAGACGTCAAACAACCAATCAATTGGGAGCAAATAGATTGGACAACTGTTGAAAGAAACGTTAATAAGCTGCAAACCAGAGTTCCAAAAGTGGTTAGACAAAATAGAAGAGGGAGAGCGATTAATCGCTCTTTCTTATTTGACAGATGAAAGTGGAGTTTTGAAATAGGCTCAATGAATATACCGTCTTTTCATATTAAGTCTTATATTAGCTTTTTTGCGGATGAACGCAGATGCTCAATCTCAGCATTCGCATCTTTTATTTTCAAGACAAAAAGACCAAAGCAGGGTTTTGTGAATACGAAAAGCATCGTTGAACCTTTGACACCAATTGGGATTGGCTTTGATCCCATCAAAGGTACATTGCATATCTTATACCCTCCATTTACATGGTATACTTCATCACAGTTTTTTCTGATAAATTTCTCACATTCTCCAAGGGTTGCACCGCTTAAAAGAATCTCGTACTGAATATCGTTTATGCATGCCATTCTTATAAACCTATCACGTGATAATAAGATCTAAAACCATAATTCCGCTCTCAACGATTCTGCCCACGATCTTACCTCCTGTCATTTCGGCAGCCTTCTCTGCATCATCTTCAGGAAGTATTAATATAAATCCCATTCCCATGTTAAAGGTTCTGTACATTTCAAGATCATCAACATTACCCTCCTCCTGCAGGAACTTGAAGATGGCATTCGGCTCAATTGGATCATAGAAATTAAATCCAAGATTAGTGACCCTTTTGAGTTTCAAAAGGCCGCTTCCTGTAATGTGCGCAAGACCGTGAACATCGAATTCTTTGATGACATCAAGAACTTCTATATATATCCGCGTGGGTATTAGCAACTCATCCCCGATGGTAGTTGAACGATCATAGGGGAATGGATCATGGTATGAGTAGCCAGATTTCTCAATTATCTTCCTGACAAGCGTATACCCGTTACTGTGCACACCACTGCTCGGGATCCCAACGATTACGTCCCCTTGCTGAACACGTTTCCCGGTGATTATTGCCTCTTTTTTAACCATTCCAAGACATGTGCCTGCAAGGTCAAAACCCTTGACAATTTCTGGAAGTGTTGCGGTCTCTCCGCCCACGATGGTCATGCGTGATATCTCAGCACCTTTTGTAAGACCTTCGCCAATCTGTTCCGCAAATCCCTGACTATGGGATTCAACTGCAAGGTAATCAACAAATGAAATAGGCTCTGCACCGATTGCCAGCAGGTCGTTCACATTCATTGCAATACAATCGATCCCCACTGTGTTCCATCGCTTCATTTCGTTTGCAATCAATACCTTTGACCCCACGCCATCGGTGGTCAGTGCAAGGGCATATTCACCAAAATCGATAAGACCTGCATAGTGCCCAATTTCCATAAGAGGTGCACCGAGTCCGCTACGCCGGTAAGTCATTCTGGAAGTAAGTGCCCTGATTGTTACTTCTTCTTTTTTGATATCAACACCAGATTCTGCGTATGTGAGATGCTTCTCGTTCAACTTATATCTCCTTTTCTTTTTTCAAGTTCAAATTCATCATGCAGTATCCTGACGGATTGAATCGAATCGTATTCTCTCACAACAAAGGAGATGTTGTGCTGGGAGGAACCCTGGCTTATCATGATAACATTTATCTTTGCATTTCCAAGTGCGTTGAAAACTCTTCCAGCAACGCCCGGTATGCCATCCATCCCTGCGCCCACAACCGCAACCACACAAATATTCCTGTCATAGGTGACATCCCGCACAAGACCTTTAGTGAATTCGGATTTTATTGCCGTAACCGCTGTTTCGAGATGTTCTTCATCCACAACAATGGACATGTTTGCCTCAGATGAGGCCTGGCTAATCATAATAATATTCACACCTTCATCCGCGAGTGTCGTGAATACACGTGCTGCTATACCGATGGTTCCAACCATTCCTGCACCTGATATATTTATTAACGCCACCTTCTTGATGAGGGTGACAGCCTTCACTATATCTTCGCTCGGCCGCTGGTCAGCTACGATGAGAGTACCGGGATAATCTGGATCAAACGTGTTTTTTACACGAACCGGTATCCCGTGCTTAATGGCAGGTTCAATAGATCTTGGATGCAGGACCTTTGCCCCGAAATAGGATAGTTCCATAGCTTCGATATATGAAATCTGCGGAATAGGGCTTGCCTCAGGTACGTTTCTTGGGTCAGTGGTCATGATGCCATGAACCTCTTTCCAAAGCCAGATTTCATCTGCATCGATAGCTGCACCGATGATGGACGCTGAGAAATCAGAACCACCTCTTCCCAGTGTTGTGATGATTCCTTCATCACTTTCAGCTATAAATCCTGTAATTACAGGTATATGGTCACAGAGTAACGGGCTGAGCCGTTCCTTTACCAGTTGATATGATTTTTCAAGTGGACTTGCATTTCCATACTCTTGGGTGGTAATAATGCCCACCTCTCCGCCTGTAAATGCCTTTGATTTAACACCGGCTGACTTGATGGCGCCGTAAATGATTGGCACTGCCAGACGCTCACCATATGATGAGATGTAGTCGATTGAGCGAGGTGTGAGCTCACCGAGATAACAAATACCAATAAGTGCCTTTTCCAGTTCATCAATCCTGTTATCAATCATCTCAATTACTTCATCGATTATTTTTTCATCATCTATAGCCTCATTAACCGCATCGTAATGCTTTTTGGTAAGATCTGTCACGAACTCTTTTACCTGAGATACTTTTCCTTTTTTTGATGCCTCGATGGCATTTTCCAGCAATCCGTCAGTCACACCACCGAGTGCGGAGGTCACAGCAGTAATCTCATTACCAGTCTCATGATAGCTTTTTAAAAGTTCAGCTACATGACGGATTTTTACTCCATCAGCGATGGAGGTCCCACCGAATTTCATTACGATTCTCATAATCTCATCACATTATACATCAGATTTCCATTTCAGGTAATTGGGAGTATAAGGACTACAGTATAATATAAAGATTATTACCTTTATAGTAATAAGATCAACATTTTCAAACGGTAGATGAATTACCTCAAATATCTGTATTAAAATATATCTCATATCAAACCATATATAAAATTGTTATCCGTTAGTTTCGTTAGGTCTTTTAAAGAATACCATTCTATATAAGTACATTTAAAGCCGACTAAGTAAGAAATGGAACGCAGTAGGGTAGGAACTTCCCTATTTAACTTTTAAGCCGAGAAGTCCCCTTTCGTAAGATGGGGGATGAGAGGCTTAATATCCCAACACAATATTAGTATGTTCTCTATTTTATACAAAAAAATATATATTGTTAAAACATAATGTCTACTAATGCTTAAAGCCTACAAATACCGTTTA
>JAFGOO010000020.1 GCA_016926455.1 Methanosarcinaceae archaeon
GCTTCCTGACTACTGGTTTGCTGACCCTTGTCCTGGATGCCCCTCCTATCCTGCATATTGTTGTGAATACTCTTATTCTGAGACATTGTATTGCCTGTACGCAGTACTGACATACCGCTTTCAACTGCCTGAATAGTATCGTTTAGGATCTCATCATCCGGATCTTCAAGTATCCTGACACCATCCATGAACTTGAATACCTCACCTTTTGCGAAATCCACACCGTAGATACAGTCTTCACCCTGCCGTTTCCAGATATCGTCGGTGTTACCTTTCTTGTACCCCATCAACTGTATAACAGGAACCATCAACTCTTTATCAATCATCATTCTATGCACATCCAGCAGCCCGTTTCTGAATTTCACGGATAGCGTCCATTGATTCTTCTATACCGCGTGAAATATCGGCATGAATGAGTTCAGCGATTTCATTACCTGATTCCAACCTGCGGGTTATCTGAACCTGTGCATGTGGTTTCACAGTACCTTTCGAGTCAACCTCGGCACCCACTTTTGTTGCAATCTCATAAGCCTGTGTGTAAGTGACATTTTTCTCTTCTTTTTTTGCGTTTAGCCTTCTGAGGATAGATTCAATATCTTGCACTTTCACGTAAATTGCACCGGATTCGTCCTCAACAACCATCCCTTTCGATGAAAACTCGTCACTCATCTCAACACACCACCGCACATCTTTTATCACAGACTTCGTAGACCGGCATGTTAGGATAGTTGTACCGTACTTTCACAACCTGTTCACACTGGTCAAGCAAATGCTGTATAGCCATTGCCATCCATGCCGGCATCTTACCGACGATCAAAACAGATACTGGAATTTCTGTATATTCATCAGGCAATTTGTCAAGGATCCATGCAATGATCTCTCCAACGTCTTCAATACAGTAAACTCGATTCCTGCCAGGTCCTTCGCGTTTTATACCGATATGATCCGGCATTCTGTCCAGATCAATCAAAACTTCAATTTCTTCATTCTTATCTTTCATATTATCACATCTTTACTTTAGCCACCTATCGGATTTGAACCGACGAGGAAGCACATGGGACTGCAGGCGGGCTTAATGGGTGGGTTGAAGTGGGGTTTGGGGGTTTGAAAAAAGACCCGCCTGCAGTATGGAGGTAGCCGATGTGCGGATTCTAACCGCATAGGGTTGGTGATTCCCGTTCTCATCGGCACGGTGAATGGAGGAAATCCGGCAGGACTGATTTGGTGCAGATTGTTCCCTGCCGGCAAGGAACCTCGTGACAGAGGTTACTATTATGAGCATGGTCTCGTTTTGCGGTGGTGTATTCCTAGGCTTCCACAGTCCAGACAGACCTTGCGGTCACGTTCGTTAGTCATGACTCTGACCCCATGATTTCCTTGGCAATCTGGATCCATTCTAAAAGCAGTTTGTTTCCACTGTTCTGTGCATCTATTCTGGCATATCTCATTACCAGATCAGACGCATTAGCAGCTTTCTGGACTGATGGATTCCTTCGCATTGATTCGACGGTGTACGGGGCAAACTCATCGACATACTGTGGATGAGCCATTAGGTTAGCAATGGTAAGAAACCTGTGACTCATGCATAAAACTCCTGCTTTGTATACATCCGCCTACGATGGTATTCGAGTTCTGCAATCGTTGCACTTGATGAATCGTATTGTCGAATATCCCTGCCTACGATCTTTGCAAATTGTCTGCGAAGTTCATCTGATTTTACACTTTTTCTTAACGAGTGATTACATTTGCATTTGAATAACCCGATTAAGTCAAAATTATCCTTCATTACAGTGATGTTACACTTTACCTGTTGTCCGCATTCTGGACATGGAAAAATGATATTATTTTCTGCATATTCACAGAACCCACATACAAGGTCACGGAATGTAATAACGAAATCAATGGCTTTATTTCGATATCCTTTGTTGCGGTTCGCCATCAGATGCCTCCCTCACGTTGAAAAAATACTTTGGTATTTCCTGTGAACTGGTTACAATAATCGTTAACCGCATGACTCACCAAATCACTTGCACCCAACTTATTTCCAAAATTATGTTTCAATACATATTCCATTTTTTTAATAGTCAGGATATCAAGGCTGTACGATTTCACTTGAGTCCTACGTTTCGTTTGCATTTTGGAACCCTCTCTTTTTTTTGATTTGCTCTATTCCTTTCCGAAGTGTGCCACAAGCGGCATCATCTAGATTCGTAAAAATTCCCCGCACAACAAAAGACTTCAAGTCGTCTTTGTCGATAGTCGCAAGGCGAATATCTGTTGGGTTTTTTGATTCCATAAAATCACCAAGTAATAATGCTATTGTATTTAATAAGTATTATGATTATTCTATTTATAATTTATCATACTATTGTATTACTTTTGTATCAGGCACATATATAAAAAATAAATACCATTATTGCAGTGGTATTATGTCTACAGACTCACTGCGACGGACAAAAGTAACAACTGTTTCTCTGAACTATGATTTATTAAACAAAACAAAAAGGTTGGTTGAATCTGGAGATTACAGTTCAGTGTCAGATGTTGTTTCAACTGCCCTGATCAAATTTTTTTCAGAACACGACACCGAACAAATCACACAAGAGTTACGAGATGAACTACCTAGTTTAATATCTGAATTCTTGCAAAGTTCTGATGGTCAAAATCTTCTCATATCATTGTTAAATGAAAAAGTACAATGGTCAGGAATTATAAAATCCGATAAAAATAATTCCAATGTAAGAAAATCTACTTCGTCATCCAAAAACGAACAGCCTATAATTGTCAATCACATTGATGAATAATTTTATTTTCAAAACTAGGATCTGAAAATAGTTTGCTAAACAACTAACAGTCAAACAAAATAGTAATAACGAACCAAAAAACAATAGTGGTGCAAAAATGACAAATGAGGATTTTTAAATGCTCATGTTTTAAACTGCTGTTTTATTAACTATTTATAAGTAAATCAAAGAAAGCGAAAAATGTTGGAGCAAAGAGTAAAGTAAAGGGAAACTTTTATGTTCCGTTCTTTGGAGAAGGAAAGCAAGTAATCGCTTTTTCTTATTCAACTGTTTTTGTTTACATGTTTTACCCGACACAATCAAAACTAAAAACACTAATATTTATTTGGACTGT
Organism: Methanosarcinaceae archaeon; assembly: GCA_016926455.1. Lineage (GTDB taxonomy): Archaea > Halobacteriota > Methanosarcinia > Methanosarcinales > Methanosarcinaceae > JAFGQV01. Next base: position 3,139 of record JAFGOO010000020.1, read on the forward strand.
CAAAATTAGGATGTAAATAGAAATCATTATGCAAAATGGCTATCCATTACTATTATATAATAAAAAGATCAAGGCGATTCAACTTATGGAAAATCCAACTTGTTTTATTAGTTATTCATGGGATAATGATGAACATAAAGATTGGGTAAGAGCATTAGCAACAAAACTGCAGAATAAAGGCATCGAGACAAAATTAGATCAGTGGGATTGTCATCTTGGAACAGACTTGACGAAATATATGGAGACTTGCGTAAGAGAGTCAGATTTTGTTTTATTAATATGTACACCAGAATTTTGCCAAAAAGCAAATACTGGCCAAGGGGGTGTCGGATATGAAAAAAATATTGTTACAGGAGAGATTTTCGAAGGCATATCTTCTTCAAAAAAATTTGTACCAATTCTTCGAAAAGGGAGACTAATGGATTCTTTACCTTCATATCTTAAATCAAAAATGTTTATAGACTTTACAATTGATAAAATGTTTGACTCAAAGATTGAAGAATTAATAAGGCATCTACATCATTCTCCTAAGTACGAACGTCCTCCTTTAGGACAAAAACCGTATTTTTCTTCAAATAAACAAATAGTAATAAATGAAGAATTCGATAGACCAGTGGTAGAGTCTGTGAATCGAAACCTCGTAATGGGAGAAGAGGCACCACAAGTAATTTTAGATATGTTTTTTCGACGGCATGGAGCTCGGATTGAACGCTTTCCGTTGAGTCTTGTAAACCCAGAAACATTACATAGTCTTGAAATTAATGGGGTGTTGAAAAACGAGGGTGGGGGAGTTGTTCAATATGCAGTAATAACCCTATACATACATAGTAAAATCCTTTCTCCTCAATCACTTCAAAAAAACACGAAGCTTAGACAACTCAAAATACAGTTTGAAGATGGAGAGGAGGATGTCTACGTATTGGATATAAATTGGGGGGGAGAAAAAATGCCACTATTTAAGTCAGTTGAATATCGGCTATTTGAAGAGGATCTTGGGATAAATTTTAAGCAACCATGGCTCGAAGGAAATAAATCGTCTTTTATTATGTGGAAAGTTCGAGCACCACGAATGGAGCCTACTGAAGGATTTTTTAGATTTATGATAGAAGATAATTTTGCTGTGCTTAAGCAAGAAGTTGTTCCGAATATTCTCGCAATTACTCAAGATGGAAAAAACCGCGATTTCCTAAAATCACCCGATAATTCATGTGATCCAAATCTCTAAAACGAAAATAAGATACATTATTCAGGCTAAAATCAGAAACTATAACACCAAAAACATTGCTGTTGACATTAAATTACGTCTCAAGATTGAGCTGGATACCTACTTGCCAGTTCAGCAATATTTGTATTTTATTGATGTTGTTTGAATAGGAGTATTAACAAATTGTAAGGTGCTCCGATGGGGATTCGAACCCCAGTCGCAGGAGTGAGAGTCCTGCATGATTGGCCGTGCTACACTATCGGAGCATACTAATTCAGGATTGACAGCATATCCCAAAGTAGCTTAAGTATTATTAAGGTTTCGTTTAAAAGGGTTCGAGCAAGTTATTTAAGGGGCCCAAAGGCGTTCTTTTCCCTTAAACGAACATTCCGCCTGGCGTATTCATGTCCTCATCGACTACCACTTTCTCAAGCCCATCTAGGAAATCCTGCATTTTGATCTCTTTGCCGCGTCTTCGAAGGACGAACATCCCCGCCTCCTTGACAATAACGTTTATGTCAGCGCCGCTTAACCCCTCGGTCATGATGGCAAGTTTCTTGAAATTCACATCATCCGCCAGATTCATCTTTCGGGTATGAATTTTTAGTATCTCCATACGACCTGCTTCATTTGGCAGTGGAACTTCTATCACACGGTCGAACCGTCCGGGGCGCAGCAGTGCCGGATCCAGCAGATCGACCCTGTTAGTGGCTGCAATAATCTTCACATTACCTCTGGACTCGAATCCATCCATCTCTGCAAGAAGTTGCAACATAGTCCGGTTAACCTCGGCAGACCCCGTGGTTCCGTCGTGGGTACGCAGGCCCCCCACAGCATCGATTTCGTCAATGAAAAGTATAGAAGGTGCTTTATCCCTCGCAAGCTGGAACACATCCTTTACAAGCCTTGACCCTTCACCCACAAACTTCTGGATTAGGTCCGAACCTGACATCCGTATGAACGTTGCCTTTGCTTTGGATGCCACAGCCTTTGCTATCAGTGTCTTTCCAGTCCCGGGTTCGCCGTATAGCAAGACTCCTGTTGGTGGCTCGATTCCTATCGTCTCGAACAGTTCAGGTTCTGTCAGCGGCAATTCAACGGTTTCGATCACTTCCTCTATCACGTCATCAAGTCCGCCTATCATATCATAATCAATTCCAGGAGAACGTATCAGTTCCATCACCTGAGCGCGCACGTCCGCAGCACGGTTGATAATTGAGATCATTGAAAAGGCACCATTGACACATACACGCATACCTGCCTCGATCTTTCCTAATAATTCAGGGGGTATCTTGGTCATAACCTCTTGGTTGTTACCATGCTGCCTGATAAGCGCCATAGAGTCATTGACTTCGAGCACACTTGCGATAAATAAAGGTGGAGTGGTAAGTTGCTCAAGCTGGTTTTTGAGCCTGTTAACGTCCTTCAGATAATTACTTGCAAGCATGCTGCTTTCAAGGACCTTTGCTTTCAGGCTTTCATTCTTTACCTTCAGCATTTCGATCTCATTCAGCAAGGACTGGACATCAATCTCATTAGGATTCTCGGTATCCATTTTAGTTTTCACTTTAGAGGTAATGGTTTCAATTGGCGATTCTGCACTTGCGTTGGACATGGTTTGCGTTTATAAACGTTATCCAATATAAATTCGACCACCGTTCTAATAATCGTATTTTTGAATCCAGAAATTTACTATTAACAAATCACAGTTTCATCATAATTTTAATGTGCATAAATTCAAAAAAAAGAGATTATATCTTCTAATTAGTAATAATAATACTTAATAACTGTTTTTAACAAGAAAAAACTAACCCCCTCATTTCCAATGGAAAATAAAATGATTATTATTTATTTAGTATATACATAAATTACATTTAAATTTATTATCAGGGACATAAATGTACTTTTAATCACAAAAAATCAATTTAAATCACTTTAAATTAGTCAAATACAACTTTAGTGTATTATAAAATGAAAATACTTATATATAATCAGTAACTTGTACTAAATTGGACATTAAAAATAACAAATATTATAATTGTATACACAATTTCACGATAAAAAGACATAAACCGTCGTCTGAGGGGATGAGTGGTTTAGAAGTCCGTCAATCTGAGGGGATGGATGGATTAATTGCTGAGGTAAAAGGATGAAGATTCGGCTCGGGGTAATCGATGACGAGGGTATGGAAAAAACGAGTGTTGAATTCAGTGGAAGAAACTGGAAAGAATACTTGATTAAATTTATTGACTCAATTGACGACACCCAACCTTCTTCGACCGAATGTTCATTCGATATACCTACAAAGCAACCTAATTCACAAACAACACAAAATGTCCAGCATCCAGTGCAACAACCAGTACATCCAGTTGCTCAACAAACCATTCTACATTCTTTTCAACAACCAGTACCACAGAATCTACAATATTACTCGCCTTTACAACAGCCGATGTATTACTATTATGTGCAGCCACCGCAATATCAACAACCACCCATATCTCCACTACCTCAAACACATCTTCAATCATTGCTTCCGGCTGCTTTTCCTCCAACTCCGTCGTCTCAATCGCAACAATATACAGCTAGACCGGTGGTCAATGGATCAAAAAACCGGTCTTCTCTGCATGATCGGCTCAGCGATGCCACACTAACTATAAACGAACGGTTGGAGCTGTTTTTAAAGTATGAGTATCCACGTGTGTGGTTCACGTCCCAGGATGTACAGAAACATTACGAGCGGGTGTATGGGAACATCAAACTGAGCACTGTTTCTACATACCTCTCTCGAATGTACAGCAGAAGCCTGCTTGAGCGTCGTGGGAACCGAACCCAGCGGGAATACAAGTACATCGCCGATGAGATCAACGAAAACGAAAACACTGAATATGTTTCTATCAATGAAACGGTAAGGATATAATTTTAATTACCGGAAAACAATAGTTGTTCAATGAAATCTGCACAGGATATAATAAGACTGGGTACCATTTTTATCATCATTGGATTTGGATCACTGTTCATTGGGTATATTCTCTCAGCTTTACAGAATGTTGGCAATAACAATTTTGGGGGGCTTATACTGATAGGACCGATTCCAATCGCTTTTGGTAGCTCTCCTGAGATTACTTCAAACATGCTTTGGATTGGGTTGATAATAATGGTTGTATATCTGCTGTTCTGGAGGTGGCATAGATGATCGGTTCCATACTGCTATCTTTTGGAATGTTAATGATACTACTTGGTTTTGTGGTTATTGCACTTGGATTGCTTACTGCTGTGTCCCGGCAAAAAAAGTCCGAATATGAACAGGGTACAGCACAGTCTGAGTTCTGGGTGGAGAAAAATGAAAAGAACAGAACTGATGTAAAGGGTGGAGGTATCATCATGATTGGACCGATTCCAATCATCTTTGGCACAGACAGACACATTACAGAGACTTTGATAATACTGGCAATCATTTTGATGCTTTTTATTTATTTAGTCTTTTAGTAAACACAGTCGGAGTGTTGATGTGAACAGGTGATAATGTGAATCTGTTTTTCCTACTATTTAATGGATTGGTGAAGTCGGAGCATTCTATTTTTTTCCTGCATGAATATGTTTATAGGTGTTCACAATCATATCTTACCTTCCATGGGATCCTTTCAACTGGTATCTGAATATACACCAAAAGGCGATCAGCCAAAGGCAATCTCTGAACTGACAGATGGGTTGGTGGAAGGCCTAAAACACCAGACACTGCTGGGAGTAACCGGTTCTGGTAAGACGTTCACTGTTGCCAATGTGATTCAGAATGTGCAGAAACCGACACTTGTTATCGCGCATAATAAAACACTTGCAGCACAGCTATATTCGGAGTTTCGAGATTTCTTCCCGAATAATGCAGTGGAATATTTTGTAAGTTACTATGATTATTATCAGCCAGAGGCATATATTCCGGTCACAGATACATACATAGAAAAGGATGCATCCATCAATGATGAGATCGAAAGACTGAGGCTTTCCGCTACAAAATCTCTGACCGAGCGTAGGGATGTCATCGTGGTTGCTAGCGTTTCCTGTATCTACGGGCTGGGTTCACCGGAGAAATGGAAGGAGATGACCGTGTTACTCACGCCAGGTGAGGAGATCGACAAGAGCGGGTTTTTTGCCAGTCTGATCAATATTCAGTACGAGCGCAACGATGTTGATTTTGTGCAGGGCACTTTCAGGTCGCGTGGCGACACCATCGAGATATATCCCGCACAGGAGCATTACGGTATCCGCATCGAGCTTTTCGGGGACGAGATTGACAGAATCATGCATTTCGATCCACTTACACACAAGGTTCTTTGGACAGTTGGAAAAGGGGAAAGTATTGCCATCTATCCAGCCAAGCATTTTGTAATCCCGCATGATATTCTGGAACTTGCCATTAGATCCATAGAGGCAGAACTTGAAGTGGAACTTGCCGGGCTGGAAGCCGAGAAACGCCTGCTTGAAGCCCAGCGTTTGTCACAGCGTACAAAATTCGATATCGAGATGCTTCGTGAGATTGGATATTGTTCAGGCATCGAGAACTATTCCAGGCATTTCGATGGACGCAGTCCCGGGGAGCCGCCAGCCACACTGATAGATTTCTTCCCGAAGGATTACTTTCTGGTGATCGACGAGTCCCATGCCACAATCCCACAGATACGGGGCATGCATAATGGAGACAGAGCCCGGAAGGATGCACTTGTTGACAATGGATTCAGGATGCATTCGGCATATGATAACCGTCCTCTGCGCTATGATGAGTTCGAGCAGCGCATCAACCAGGTAATCTATGTTTCCGCCACACCTGCAGAGTACGAACTTGAAAAAAGCATGGCTGTGGTGGAACAGATAATACGCCCCACCGGTCTGGTGGATCCGGCTGTGACGGTGCGCCCAATGGAGAACCAAATCGATGACCTTATCGAAGAGATCAGGACGGTAACTGCCTCGGGATTCAGGACCCTTGTGACAACGCTTACGAAACGTATGGCAGAAGACCTGACGGATTATCTTCTTGAGATTGGGATTAGGGTAAGATACATGCATTCTGACATTGACACAATTGAGCGTGCGGAGATTGTGAGAAGCCTGAGGAAAGGCGATTTTGATGTGCTTGTGGGTATTAATCTCCTTAGGGAAGGGCTGGACATCCCGGAAGTGGCATTTGTTGCCATCCTTGATGCTGATAAGGAAGGTTTTCTGCGTTCTGAGCGCTCGCTTATCCAGACTATTGGCAGAGCTTCCCGAAATGTGGAGGGGCGTGTTATCATGTATGCAGATACCATGACAGGTTCCATGGAAAGAGCTATCGGGGAGACGAACAGGCGGCGTGAGCTACAGATGAATTATAACAAAAAGCATGGTATCGTTCCCCGGACGATTGAAAAGGTGCTACCTAAGGAATTGGTGTTGGGCGGGGAGGAAGTCGAAAAACCGAAGTTCATGATGATAACAGAGGATATGTCTCCAATGGAAATGGCTGATATCATAATCGATCTTGAGGCAGAGATGCATCAGGCTGCTAGGAACCTTGAATTCGAAAAGGCGGCAGACCTCAGGGATAAGATAAGGGAACTGCGAAAGACCTATTCAGCATGATTTTATTTGGTGTCAGCGGCGGTGGGTCTGTATTTTATATCGTATCCTGTCAATTCCGTCCAAGCTGGATTCCCGTATTGCGCGCCCGGTATGATAGAGGAACACGTCATCCAGCGTGGGCTTTCTGAGGCTTACTGAATCGATATTCATTTTTCCAGCGGTTGTGGCATTCAGTATCTCAGGAATGGCGCGTTCACCTTCCACGGCAGTGATTCTTATGATTAATCCTGATCTTGAGATGTCCTTTACTACCTTAAGGTTCTTACAGTATTCAATCACTTTTATGGCGTTCTCTTCCGTTGCTGTTGTGAGTGTGATAATATCCCCACCCAGTTTTAATTTAAGTTCTGTTGGTGTACCAAGGGCAACGATACTGCCACGGTCGATGATGCCGATCCTCTCGCAGAGAGTGTCGGCCTCTTCCATGTAATGGGTTGTGAGAACCATTGTTATTCTATCCTCTTGATTCAGGCGTTTGATATATTCCCAGATGTGGTTCCTTGTCTGGGGGTCGAGTCCAAGGGTTGGCTCGTCAAGAAAGAGGACATTTGGACGGTGCATTAGTCCTCTTGCGATTTCAAGGCGACGCATCATCCCGCCTGAGTATTTCTTGACTATCTCATCGGCGCGGTCTGCGAGTTCCACAAGTTCGAGGACTTCCTGTATCTTTTGGTTGCGGAGGTCCTTTGACATTCCGTAGAGCCGTCCGTGCAGGTCAAGGTTCTCCCGACCGGTGAGTTTGTCGTCAAGGGTACTGCTCTGGAAAACCACGCCAATGGATTGGCGCACTTTTGTGGAGTCGGCAATGATGTCATGACCCCATACATTTGCACTGCCGGATGTGGGCCGGAGCATTGTGGAGACCATCCCGATGAGTGTGGTCTTGCCTGCACCGTTGGGTCCAAGTAGTCCGAAAAGCTCGCCTTTCCTGACAGTGAGGTTCACACTGTCCACAGCTGTGATCTCGTCAAATTTACGGGTGAGGTCGTGTGTCTCTATTGCAGATTCTGTCACTTTACACCTCTATTTGAATTGGTGTGTTTTATTTATCACTAAGCATATTATGCTACCCATTTAACATATTGGCACATAGTTCTTTCGTTCTTGTTTTATCCTCACCCACTGCTCAATCAACCGTCCAAGTGGTCGAATTTTCCGGTACAGGGCGAAAGCGTTATATGAGACAAATACTACTATTGGATGCAATTTGCGTTGATGGTCTAGTGGCTATGACTGGGGCCTTCCAAGCCCCAAACCCGGGTTCGAATCCCGGTCGGCGCATATCATTATCGGGCTTCCTGTTCTGATTAGACAACTGAATCTTCAATCTCTTATTTCAGTTATTAAGATGCGGGGGTTGCCCAGCCTGGCCAAAGGCGCAGGGCTTAGGACCCTGTCTCGTAGGAGTTCGTGGGTTCGAATCCCACCTCCCGCACTAATTTTAACTTGTAAGCCGAGAAGTCCCCTTTCTTAAGATGGGGGATGAGAGGCTTAATATCCCAACACAACATTAGTATGTTATCTATTTTATATAAAAAAACATATATTGCTAAAACATAATGTCTACTAATGCTTAAAGCCTATAAATGCCGTTTATATCCCAACAAAGAGCAACAAGAGCTTTTTATGAAACATATCGGTGCATGTAGGTTTACCTATAATTGGGCTTTAGAAAACAAAATAAGGGCTTATGAAACGGAAAAAAAGCATATATCTAGGTTCAATTTGCAAGAAATGTTAGTTCATGACTTGAAAGTGACTAACGAGTGGTTAAAAGAAGTAAATTCGCAATCATTAC
>JAFGOO010000182.1 GCA_016926455.1 Methanosarcinaceae archaeon
GTCAAACCTGGACCCACCTCTCCAAAGGGAATGAACTTATAAGCGATAAAATTTAAAAACAAGGAGTTTTCTTTTAGACACTAACTATAAAAGTCAGAATTTTCCATACCTTATTGCCACCTTCATCCTGAAAATGCCGGAATAGGGGTGCCGGAATAATAACAAGAAATAATCATTTTTGCAGTCTTTCTGCCTATCTCACATCAATCATTATTCCGCCAATACTCAATCTTAAACCTGGGCTCATATCCAATACAGAGAGTTAGTTCCTCTCGCATTACAGTCTCGATATAGTCTTCATCACCTATGGTCGTTATAACATTGTCGTGAATAGTAAAGATTGGAAGATTGGGGCGTTCTTTTGTAATTCTTCTACAGATTCTGTCAAGTACAATATGGGATTCAATTTGCTGGAGCAGGATAGGGAGTTTTGAATGATCAACAGTTTTGATACAAGCGAAAACTCTATATACTGTTGGAAATAATTTTCTGAACACACGTTTGGATCCAGCATATGGTTGGTTGATCAAATAGTTTGAGGAATAGAAAACAAGAAAAATATCATCCTTAAGCTCCTTTCGATTCTTATATACCTTTCCCAATTCCGTCTGAAAATGCTTCTTTAGGTACTCGTAAAGCTCCCCTTTTATGACTAAATCAATATAATGATTAACGTCTTGATTATTTGCCTCTTCCAACAGTTTGTACAACATAAGGGAGGGAAAATAATAACTTGAAGGTGATATAATAGAATTTGAATAAATATCTGAAAGCTTTAAAATATTTGAATTTAAGTTTGAATTGTAGAACATCTGATTGAATAGAGTTATGCTCATATAGGGTTGTGAATTTCTGATGTCAACACCAACTAATCCTTTTCCTGCATAGCTGATGAAATTTCTGAGATCACTTCTGAATCCTGTTAGGTTTGAGTGAAATCTTTTACCCTTTCCATCCATTGACATATAATACTCCTTATCATTAAGCATATCAATCCGACACCGATTATAGTTGAATTTCGAAATGTTCTCGTCTCCAGATATTGTTGATTCCAAGAATTCGACTGCTCCTGTATGATCTATCTCCAAGTCATCATTAAACCATTTTGTTAAGAACCCATACGCTTTTTCCACTTTTGGATCTATCTTTCTTTTCCTGTGATTTTTAACAAGCGAATACTTAACTATAGTAACAGGGGCCACTTTATCCCAATATTTTTCAGCGAACCTATACCCTCTTGATTTTTCACCGGGTATATAATGGTTGTCAGATTCTAATATACCAGTTGCAACAGCATACCCAAGGTATTGATTGTAGTTCCTTACTTTCATTCTCAAGGTCTCTGCATTAAGTTGAACCATGCCAGTGTGAGAATCAAAGTGCTCACTTTTTGCAGGAATTTCTGTAATTAATCCCAGGATATAATAAAGGTTATCAATATGGAAGTTATCTATACTTGTTGGAGGGTGATTCTTTAGGTGTTCCTCCAGATTCAGTTTTTTAGGCAAATATGCTTTCATTTCTTGTGGCCTTTTAGTTTCATGAGTTTATACATCGCTTTTTCCAATGTGGGATATGTCCAGGCAGTATATCCAAAATCTTCATTGCCTGGGAACATTTCTCTTTCAGGGTAATATTTCCCTTTGATCTTCTCTGCTGGTCTTACCTTTACCTTAAAGATTTCATAGTATTTAATCTCTTTAGGAATATCGTATTGGCCATATTCAGTATTCGCGCTGTAATCCTGTTCATAGATGTAATATTTTCCACAGCGCAAGACCTGGGTGTAGTCAAATCCGTTCTTTCTAACTTTCAACGATAGCTCTTTCATGGTCAGGCCTTCCCATCTTTAAGATTTGGGACCTTCTTCATTTCCCTCTCCAAATCGGAATACTTGTAGTAGATTTTTCCTCCCATCCTATAAGAAGGAAGTCTTCCTGCTTTACTCCAGCGATGTAAAGTCGACAGGTCTACACTGAGGAGTTCTGAGAGTTGACGCCTTGTAAGGTATCGGTCTTTCTTGGAGTAATTTGTCCGCGCGATAATGCGCTCTTCGATCTTGTCTGCAATCCTATCCGCAAGTTCCTCGATTGATGCATTTCTAGATATTTGTTCTTGCATGGCATGAAGTGTTTTATTTTCATGCCTCCAATTTCGAAATGTTATTTCGGGTAAAAAGTTGGGTAAATTCCAAATTTTTGAAAGATGATAATTTCTATCATCTCAGTAGCTTTAACTCATTCAGTTTTGCTTCAAGCCAAAGCGTATGTTTGTCATAATTATAAGGATTATTCTGCTTATTCGTGGTTGAGGGTTTCTTGATTGCTTCAATGTATTTCCTTAATGTGTCAGCATTAATATCCAAATCAAAAAACTCCTTTAAAATCCTTCCAATCTTATTATAATTTCTTTGTAGACCAAGGTGATTATCAATGTGATCTATAATCGCAAATTCATTCAATAACATAATCCTTCGCTTTGATTTATCACTTAGTTTTTCTTGTTTCTCTTCGATTATACTTTTAATCTCTTTGAGGGTAGTAGATTCAAGATCTAATTCTTCTCTTACAAAACACAGAACTTTCCTATCCAAAGTTATTTGATATATAATTTCAAAAAATCTTGATGATAATAATTCATGGTCATCAAGATTATCATATTCATTTTTAATAATATAATATCTAATATCATCTTCTTCCGCCATCCAACTCTTGAGCTCAGCAGGATCGATGAATAGTCTATATTCTATACTCTCATCTAGATCAACCTCGTCCAGTATATCCTCTATACTCGGGCTGGGAATTTCATAATCTTCATCAGTCTCTTCATCAATTTCTTCTATTTCTATTTTGTCATAATCCTGGGAAGAATCAGATTCATCATACATGCTATTTTCTTGTTCTGCTTCCTCTTCCAAATAGTTCTTGGTGTGCTTTTCAACAAGTTCAGCAGCAAATTTTTTTCTTTGTTCTTCTGTGATAATGAAATGATCAAGCTTTAATCTTAAATTCTCAATGCGTTTATCTACTATAGCATTGGTCAGTTTTTCGTATTTACTAAATAATCTATCCAAACATTTAGGTGAGTAGAAATAAGTTTTATTAGGTATACCAATACCTAAGATGATCATTTTGTGATTATTTGCAAATTCTCCGAAAATCTTCTTGTATTCTTGAAAAGTTATGTCTTCAGGTATTTCAATATAGATACCTTTATCAATAAGTTTCTGTGGAGATATTTTATATGGGTCCATTTTTAAATGCTTTAAATAGAAAATTAAGTAATAAAGGCAATCCTTTCAAGTGATACCCTTATTATATTTAGGATTACTCTAAATTTTATTATTGAGAACTGGGATTTTGTGTTTATCTCGCCACTTTCAAAGAAGAAGAGAAATCAACGGATTCAAGTCTATCAGCAGATTCCTCTGGTGTAATACGGATATATTTATAGAAAGCTGATTCTGATCTGTGTCCGGTAACCGCCATTATATCTCGTACAGTTACAGCACCGGTTTTGTAAAGATTTGTTGCAAATGATCTTCGGCCAGTATGAACAGTTACTAAGGAAAATTTAGGCTTCATTACCTCATAGGTCATTCCATCCTTATATTCCTTAACTGGGATCATTTGATCAATTCCGGCAATTTTACATACATCCTTGATATACGCATTGAGTTTAACATTGCTTATGATCCTAGGGAGACCATTATATTTTTCACGTATTCTATGAACCGGCAGATAAACCGGAATAACAATAGGATTTGAAGTTTTTTTCATGGATAATTTAATCCTGCTTCCACCATTAGTGAAATGCTCTTCTCTAAGCTTAGCGATGTCGGAATATCTCAACCCTGTCCAGCAAGAAAGAAGGAATAGATCCCTGGCATTGTCTAACATCGGTTTATTGGACAAGTTCGATTGTTCGATCTTGTTGAGTTCATCAATATCCAGGTAGATCACATCAACATCAATTGCTATTGTCTTGAAATCCTCAAACTGGTTGTTTACATCAATACCACCCCTCCTTGCCATTCTGGCTATTACCTTAAGATTTTTTATGTCTTTCCCAATCGTATTTGGTTTATAGGTCTTGCTCAGGAATGATCTGAACTTTGAATAGAACTCAGTAGTCAAACGGTCAAATCTTACCCTGACATGATTTCTATTTTCATATTCCTCAAGGTGATGAAGAGTACAATAGTATGCTCGTATGGTTCCATCAGCATATCTTCCTCTTTCTGTAGTGATTGCTCCAGATTCAATGTCTGAAATGAAACTTGAGAGGAAGTCCACAACAAATACAGATTTCTTCTTTTTTTTGTTGGTCAACTTCTTATTTAGTTCCTCCTTAATATTATCAACGGTTATTGGGATATCTAACCGGATAAGTTCTGAATAACTTTTGATCAACGCATCTTGAACCCGATCAATAATGGTATTAATATCCCTGCACTGATCCTGTAATTCTTTGTTGCCTCGTGGGATTATTGCCCTCTGCGCCTTTTTATCCCAGTATTTAGGATGTATGCTCTCTCCAATAGAATATACCAACCTTTTATCATTTATGTAGGATAAAAGCCTTATTGATGTAGGAGCATCAGATTTCGGGTTCCTGATTCTAAATTGTGGATTCATGATTGTGGTAGATTTATGGTACCAAATTATGAAAAAAAATGAGAGGTGCGGTCAAAGGTGCGGTTTATTTTCAATTTTATTCACTTTTATGCTACTTTCTAATATCTTTATTCATAAATGTTTCATTGAATTCTATTGCATTTCCAAGCAATTATTGGCAAAAGGTAATAGTCCCCTACGGACTGCATTCAACCAAGGAGAGTCGAACAGCTCTCCTTTTTTGTTTTCTGCCAATTGACCCCGGA
>JAFGOO010000183.1 GCA_016926455.1 Methanosarcinaceae archaeon
AAAATCTAATAACCGTTTGACACCTTCGGAACGAGGGGAAGTGCTTGTGGACTTGTGAACGATGGTTCAAAGAATGAAGCAAGAAGCACCATGCTTAAACGTGGAGTAGTTCGCAGTGGGATAAAGTTTTGTAAACATGACGAAGATTCTTGGAATTGATGAAGCTGGAAAAGGTCCCGTTATAGGTCCAATGTGCGTAGCAGGTGTAAAGATAGACGAATCTAAGATTAAAACCTTTAGGAATCTTGGGGTCAAGGACTCGAAAAAAATGACATCTAAAAATCGGGAGCAAATGGCATGGCAGATCAAAAAATATGCGGATAGTTTTTTTGTGTTTGAGATTAGTCCCTCCCAGATCGATGAACTTCGGAAGATTATGACCATGAATGAGATTATGGTTATGGCGTTCTCCCGTGTTCTTGAAAAAATGCACCCTGATAAAGCTTTTGTGGATGCAGCAGATATCAATGCCGAGAGGTTCGGCAAAAATCTTCTTGAATCATATTCTAAAAAGGATGCTGTTGCTGCAAAAAATCTTACTATCATATCCAGGCACAAGGCAGATTCTATATATCCGATTGTTTCGGCAGCATCCATCCTGGCAAAGGTCCGGCGTGATGAACTTGTTGAAGATATAAAAATCAAGATTGGATTTGATTTTGGGAGCGGCTACCCTTCAGATCCTAAAACAAAACAATTCCTTGTGGACTGGGTTAAAGAACACGGTTCTCTGCCGGATATTGTCAGGCATTCGTGGAAAACTGCCGAAAATGCACTGAAGCAATCATAATGTGTATGATTAGAAGATAATACTTCTTTAGGGCTCAATAAAAGAACCCCACGACTTTAGTCGTGGGAATATTCAGAGATAGATTTATAAGAAATACCGATATTAATGGTAACTTAAATCCGCGTGCGGGAGTAACCAAGTGGCCAACGGTGGTAGACTCAAGATCTACTCGTGCAGACGTTCGGGGGTTCGAATCCCTTCTCCCGCATACCTAATAAGGTGATCTTTTTTGACCGTTAACATAACCCGCAAAAAAGTGGTGGAAGCTACAATAGATATCCTAAAAAAAGCAGAGACCAAGCTTCCAGATGATGTGATAAATGCGCTTAATAGAGCAGAGGTACGGGAATCCAATCCTGTCGCTAAAGCGCAGCTCAAGGCTATTCTGCAAAATATCAAAATCGCAAAAGATAATTCTGTTCCCATTTGTCAGGATACAGGTGTTCTTATCTTTTATGTGGAAATTGGCTGCGATCTTAGCCTTGATTTTAATCTTGAGGATGCGATTACTGAAGGTGTACGGCGTGCAACAGAGACTATTCCACTGCGTCCAAATGCAGTTCATCCGCTCACACGCAAGAACAGCGGTGATAATACCGGCATTGGTCTGCCGGACATCAAATATGAACTTGTTGAAGGAGATGGTTTAACAATAACAGTAGCTCCAAAAGGGGCAGGTTCCGAAAACATGAGTGCAATTGCGATGCTGAACCCCACCGAAGTGGTAAGCATCAAGAATTTTATCCTTGAAACTGTATTGGATGCAGGTGGGATGCCTTGTCCTCCTCTTATTTTGGGAGTTGGGATTGGCGGTACATTTGACAAGGCAGCAAGTCTTTCAAAATCAGCACTTCTTTCAAGTCTTGATGAAATGAACGAATTCGAGCGTGAGATATTACATGAAGTCAACTGCCTTGGTATCGGTCCTATGGGGCTTGGGGGCAGTACCACGGCACTTGCCGTGCATGTTAGAACAGCACACTGCCACACAGCATCCCTTCCGATTGCGGTTAATATTCAGTGCTGGGCAAACCGGCATGCATCTATCACCTTTAGAGGTGATTAGTGATGGAGTACCATCTTAAAACCCCTCTTAAAAAAAACGATATCAACCAATTGCAGGCAGGTGACATCGTATATATTACAGGTAATGTGCTTACTGCTCGTGATGAAGCACATGCCCGCATACTCGAGCTAACCGAAAAAGGTGAACCTCTCCCATTTGACCTTGATGGCGCGATAATCTACCACTGCGGTCCACTAATGAAAAAAACCAATGGTCTATGGGAAGTAGTTGCAGCAGGTCCAACAACAAGCGGAAGGATGTCAAAAATGACTCCTACACTTCTTGAAAAACACAATGTATGTGCTATCATCGGAAAGGGTGGTATGCAGGATGTGTCAGAATCGCTTAAGGACAAGTGTGTCTATCTGGCATATACAGGTGGATGTGCAGCACTTGCAGCAGAATCTATAAGAAATGTTTGTGGTGTGTACTGGTCTGATTTGGGAATGCCTGAAGCTGTATGGTCAATGGATGTGGTGGAATTCGGTCCATTGATTGTTGGAATTGATTCAAAGGGTAGTGATCTGTTTTCAAATGTCCAAAAGCATGCTAAAAGCGTATTTTTCGGGTATTTGAGAGCAAATAAGGGCTAATTCTTGTCTCTTCAAAGGTGGGATAGAGCTCTTATTTGCTCCTAAATAATTGCTGCATTGAAGAGGATGCGAGTAAATTAATCGGCGTCAAATGCACTGATAAATTATGAACCAACCTCAGTAGCGTCTCTACCTGCATTCACTATCATGGGGCCAAATGCAGTCAACAGCGTCAATATGACAAAAATAAACACAAAAAAAGGACATATAGCTTATTTCTATGTTGAAGCGTTCCAGCTATAGGATTATCCTTTCACTCGCATCACGTGCTCCAGATTCTATAAAATATGATATTTTCCACTTTCCTTACTCACCTGTATAATTTGTGTCACTAAATGTGAGGTCAGAATCGTGTTAATATTCAATGCGAAATTCTCAAGTTCCTTTTCAAAGGATGCGCCCGCTGAAATGAATAGTGTTTTTCATCGAACATATGCCACGACCAATAAATTATATATGCAATGAACATTATTGTACACTAATGTATTTAATTGTACAATAGGTGGTTTTTTATGCAGCATGTAATGGAGGATATTCTAAAATCAACCCGACAACGGGTTATGGCACTTGATACAGCAAAAAAATTAGTTGATAATAGAACCTTACAAAGCCGGGATATATTATATGCCATTGATATTGCAAAAAAAAAAAGCAGGGTTCCGATCATAGCTGAAGTGAAGCCCGCATCACCAACTGCAGCTTTTAGGGATATCTCACCCCAAGAAGCTACTTATATTGCAGAAGATATGGAAAGAGGAGGTGCGGTGGCGATATCTGTCCTCACAGAACCTAAATTTTTCCATGGATCTATTGAAAGCTTGAAAAGCGTGAGAAAATCCGTAACAATACCGATACTTCGTAAAGATTTTATAATTGATGAAAGTCAGATGGATGAAGTGAAGAGTGACCTCATATTATTGATTGCAGCTTTACTTGAAGAGCAACTTGAGTACTTTGTTACGCTTGCCTACTCAAAAGGATTTGAACCTCTTGTGGAGGTTCATAATGAAGATGAGATGAAAATTGCCTTAAAGACCACTGCAAGGATAATTGGCATTAATAACAGAAACCTCAAAACACTTGATGTTGACCTTCTGACTACTGAACGTCTTGCACCTCTTATTAAGGAATTCGATCTAGTAAACGGAACAGAGCATATAATAATAAGCGAAAGCGGAGTTCATTCCAGAGACGACGTTAAACGTGTACTCTCCAGCGGTGCAGATGCGATATTGATTGGGACCGAAATTATTAAAAGCAACGATGTATACAGCAAAACAAAAGAATTGGTGGAATCCTTGAAATGAGAAAGAGATTATACAGATCAAAGAGAAATCGGATGATTGGCGGGGTATGCGGTGGTGTTGGTGAATATTTTAATGTTGACCCGACCTTTGTCAGGCTTCTCTGGGTTTTATTCACGTTTGCCTATGGAAGCGGTGTTTTAGCGTATATTATTGCCTGGGTCATAATTCCAGAACATCCATAATCATCATACTGAAGACAATTGCAGCTTTGTATATGATTTTTAGTTTACAGGATTTAGAGATTATGAGCATAACAAAACATGGCAAATACGGAAAGTACGGCGGGCAGTTCAGTCCCGAAGTGTTGATGCCAGCTCTTGCAGAACTTGAAGAGGGGTATGAAAGATACAAAGACGACCCGGTATTTTTGAAAGAACTCAATTATTATTTAAAGGATTTCGCAGGGCGTGAAACGCCGCTCTATTTTGCAAAGAGGCTCAGCAAAAAATATGGAATACGCATTTATCTGAAACGTGAAGACCTCGTACATGGTGGTGCCCATAAGTTGAACAATACCATCGGGCAAGCAATTCTTGCAAAATATATTGGAAAAACGCGCCTTGTTGCAGAGACTGGCGCAGGGCAGCATGGCACAGCTACAGCAATGGCTGGTGCGAATCTCGGGCTTGAAACCGTAGTTTACATGGGTGCAAAGGATGTTGAACGCCAGCGTATGAACGTCTACCGCATGGAACTTATGGGATCAGTGGTTCATCCTGTAGAATCGGGTTCTAGGACTCTTAAGGATGCCATCAATGAAGCAATGCGCGATTGGGTATCCAATGTAGTGAACACTCATTATCTGATCGGCTCTGTGGTTGGTCCCCATCCATATCCCATGATTGTCAGGGATTTCCAGAGCGTTATCGGACGTGAGGTCAAGGAACAGATTATGGAAAAGGAAGGAAGATATCCGGATTCAATTGTTGCATGCACAGGCGGTGGAAGCAATGCAATGGGAATATTTCATCCGTTTGTTAACGAAAGAGACGTGAAACTCTTTGCAGTTGAAGCGGGTGGAAGTGGTCTGAAGACTACGGAGAAAGCTGCGCTTCACTCTGCATCCCTTTGTACCGGCGAAGAAGGAATCCTTCACGGTGCACACACCCGTGTACTACAAGACAGATACGGTCAGATTCTAGAATCATCCTCCATTTCTGCTGGGCTGGACTATGCAGGTGTTGGACCGGAACTTGCATATCTTGCAGAGATTGGCAGATTAACTCCTTGTAATGTCAGTGATGACGAAGCATTGGCAGCATTCCATGAACTAAGTCGGATGGAAGGCATCATCCCTGCGCTTGAATCGTCCCATGCACTGGC
>JAFGOO010000184.1 GCA_016926455.1 Methanosarcinaceae archaeon
ACTGAAATACCTGATATCCGCCCCCGCCAGTTCAAGCAGTTCGATATTGTCATGATAATAGAAATTGAATGCTTCATCCAGTGCAACGCCTATTTTGGGGCGTTCGATTACCGGGCGTGGTAAGAATATCGATTTTTTGGGAGTTTTCAGGGGTTCTGCAGTCTGTGCGATTGCCAATACTCTCTCGATGTCAATGCCTTCATCGATAATATCCCCAATGGCGCCCATCCGTTCATTGAAGTCAGCAGCTCTGCGCCGCCCTTCAAGGGCAGGCACCAGTCCCAGATGGCGCATGGAAATCTCCATGGAACTATCCCTTGGGATTATACCAATCACAGGTAACATTGTGTAATGTTCAACTGCTTCTCTCGCCTTTTTTCCATGTCTTCCCCCTCCAATGTTGTTAAGGATTACACCTGTAATATTGACATCTGGATCAAAGGTTTTGTAGCCATTAACAAGCGCCGCAACTGAACGTGTGATACTTCTTGCATTGATAATAAGAATGACTGGGCACTTCAGTATCTTTGCTATCTGGGCGGTGCTTCCGATATCGCTAAGGCTTTCGAACCCTTCATATAATCCACGAACTCCTTCAATAACTGCTATGTCGGCTCCATTATCCTCATTGCAGGCATGGGTATAGACATCCAGTATCTCGTCTTCGTCCATAAGATAGCCATCAATATTCCGGGCACTGCGATTGGTAATGCCGGAATAGTAGCTTGGGTCTATGTAATCCAGTCCCACCTTGAAAGACTGGACCTTATAACCGCGACTAACCAGTGCAGACAGCAGTCCGATTGTGATTGTGGTCTTGCCGGAGGATGACCTGTCAGCGGCCAGCAGCACCCTTGGGATTGGTTTTGCTTCAGTGTGGGAAGTCTCTGTTTGAAGCATATATATTTGCTCGTTATCAGCGCGTAAGTTCACGTAGACGTTCATCTTCTAGGGCATCAGGCATGACCGCTTTGTCCCGTGACATTATCACGTGAGCCAGTTTCCGGTACACATTTGCAATCCCTGAATAAGGTGCCTTTTCCATCACAGAATAACCATCGCGTTCACAGTCTTGGACAATCTGTTCTTTTGGTATGAATGCTATCATTTCGCTGCCAATTTCCTCAGCGAACTTGCGTACGATCTCTTCCTCACGACTGACATTACGTGAATTGCAGATAACGCCACTTAGTTGGGTATTGATCTTTTTCAAGCCCCGGCAGATATTGTTTGCCGCATACAAAGGCATGTACTCGCCTGATGTCAGTACGTATGCCTCGTTGACAAGTCCTTTCCTGATAGGCGCCACAAACCCTCCGCAAACGATATCACCGGGTACGTCATAAATGATAAGGTCAGCCACCTCCAGCTCTTTTGAGATTTTCTTGAGTTTCTGTATGGCTACAATGATACCACGTCCGGCACATCCGATTCCTGGTTCGGGACCACCGACTTCCACGCATTTCACACCGTTGTAGCCTTCAAAAATCACATCTTCTTCCTTTATATCCAGTCCGCTTCGCATAAGGTTTAGGATTGTGGGTATGCGCCTGCCTCCAAGAAGTGTGATGGACGAGTCGCTTTTGGGATCACATCCTATAATCATAACCCTATGACCCTCATCTGCACATGCTGCGGCAACGTTCGATGCTGTACTTGATTTTCCGATGCCACCTTTGCCGTATATCGCTATTCTCTTCTGTTCTTTCATTTTACTGCAAGCCGCCTTGAATTATCTTGATATGAGAATAATTGCTAATATAGAATTATTCGATCTAGCATTTTTGCTTGTCTTTTTGACAAAATTTCTACGTCCCATCTGCAGATTTTCTTTTCGCCTCTTGCACAAGAGCCAAACAAAATTACACTTTTTAGCTGGTTCCTATATCTATTTTGTAGTTCACCTTTTAGTTCCTGAAGAATGTCCATAATAGGCACTGAATCACCTAGTTTTTTAATATCCAATTCAATCACCATTCATTGCTATTATATTACTCCTCAGAAATATCTTTTTGAGCCAAACTTAATAAGAAAGAAATCCTTATCATGTTATTTATTATTCTTTCGCAACTTCCCGCAGTGTTGCACCGAATTCAGACTCAACGATATGATTCACACCAAGGGTTTTAGGGTGCAGGTCGATCTCTACGATCACATGCTCATGCCCCATTTCCTTTAACGGTAGCACCTGCCTAGGACCGTTTGTAACTGATATCAGTTCCATGCCAGAAAGATTCTCCATAGGTAATGCATGCGGAACTCCGGTTATAACAGCAAAATCATAATCACTGTATTTTTCTCCGATAAGTTTGCTGGCAACATTGCCTGCAATAGGATACTCGTCCATCCCGCCAATAATCTCGTGAATTTCAATACCATGTTCCTTGAAATCTTTCAAGATACATTCTGCATGATGGCGCACTCGGGGAAGCCCCAGAGTCTCATCAAGGTTTGCCATGTTCACAACCTTTTGTTCAACACCGAACTGACGAGCAATCTCTGTTACAGCAACCGTGATATCAGCAAACATGTACCCTGTCTCTTTCTTAGCATTCATGATTGTAATGCCACGTTTGCCGGCTTTTAGTAGTTCGATGATACGCTTTGCAACCGTATATTTCACATCACCACGGGAAGGTGCGAGATACTCCCTACTTGCGGCACCGTGGCGTTTCTCGACCATTGTGGCTTCTTCTAGCAGGAACTTCTGGCGCTCGAACTCGTCCTCGTCTATGATTCCTGCATCCAGCGCAGATTCCAATGCAAACACCACACCCTTTGTGTTGTTCCGGTAGCCTGCATGCACTTCCACTTCAATGACCGGTATGTCGGGATTGGCTTCCAGCACAGCCTCGTGTAGCTCCTCTCCTATTATCATACTTGCGCAGGTTCCCACCACACCTATGAGTTTTGGATTGAACATGTCAATTACTTTTTTTATAAGGTCCACAAGATCATCGTGTCCACCAAAGACGAAACCGCTATCATCTAGTGCCGTTGTGACAACATGTATGCCATCTTCTTCCAGTAGGCGGGCGTGCTTGAAGGAACACCCCGGTGGTCCGTGCAGAATAGCAACATCCACATTCAGGTCCCGCAATGTGTATAGTGCAGCAACTATCGAACTCGGGCGTGGATGAATGATTGAAATGTTTTCTGTGTTCATAGTATCTCCTTTTGTGTAGCGCTATTATCTAAAAGATTTAACGCATGAAAGTATGAGATCATTGGGAGCGGTTATTTCTTCTGAAAGCTGAAGTCCTTCATTCAATGTGCCTGCATAGTGTGCATTTTTGTATTCCACTACATGCATACGATCACCTACTAGTATTAGTTCACCAATATCATTGCCCCGATATTCAACAAACCGAGCAACCTCCTCCGGAGGCAGACCTTCACAGACCTGTGCTGCTTCTTCACCCAGTATCATAACGATTTTACCCCCAAACTTTTTTTCAAGCGCATATGCAAGACATTTTTCAGCAGATTGTATGTCCATTCCTGAATTAGAGTTATCGATCAATGTCCTGCCGTTATAAACTTGCTCACGCATCCTGCCCCGAAGCCCCCTAAATTCACTAAGCACCTTGGCAATGGTTTCAAGATTAACACCAAATTCAAGTGCTGCTGCTGTGGCTGCAGCCATGGCTGTGACATATGATTCAGCATCATAACCGGAAAACAATGTTGCAGATGAAGTTCCTCGATTTGATCTGATTGTGATGTTATGTTGTTTGAGCTGTACATTTACATCGGAATTATCATTGTATGAATCACTGAAGATGACCGTTTTTTTCTGCATCTTCTGAGCGTGCCGGATAGCAGTGGCTGCATTAGAGTTTATGATTATCGTGCTGTTCTTTTTTGCGTTATCGATAAGCTGGACTTTGGCATCACTTGCCAATCCGGTACCACTGGCAATCCTGTAATCCTGTACAAGAGTTGTGAGAATCCCCAGATCAGCATACCCCGTGCCACCGATGGACACTTCAAAGATGTACACATCCGGCGCGATGTCTGCAGACACTGTCATGTCCACAGCCTGAAGGATGTTACCTGGAGCAATGCTCAGACCGCTCCCTATCTGTACAACAGTGCCGCTTTTCCAATGTTCAAGACCACGGGACGTGTGCAGCACAACATCCATGTTGCGGGAAAGGATGTCTGCAAGAATAGATGATGTACTTGTTTTTGCTTTTGTGCCTGTGACTTCAATGATTTTCGACCCTGTAATCCTTTTGTCCTGCGCCAGTATCTTACCTACAATCTGATGGTGAGTTTTGACCTTTTTACCCGATTCAAGTGCTTGATGCAGCATCTGGTAGTGCGGGTCAAGATGCACAGGTGCTGCAATTAAGTCAAAATTTTCCACTGACAGCGGTTTTTTTGAGGTACGTATCCCATGGTTCTGGCGCAGTTCAGAAATAATCGCACTAGATACCGTGTCATAGACATCAACTGCACTAACGTTGCAACCAAGTTCTGCCAGTTTTTGTGCAATGATAATTCCGCCGTGGGTCAGGTCGAGGACCACAACATTTTTTTGACCTGCAGACATTTTCTGTTCTGTTTATAAAGCTTCCCGCGCTCTTTCGAAAACAAGGTCTGCAATAAGTTCGTGCGCACCGAGCGGTTTTCCATATACTATCCTGACATCCTGTCCATCAATCTGAATACTAGACTGATTGTTTCCGTCCTCAATTCCTAGTATTTCTGGGATGTCTTTTGTTATGTGTACTCCCGACGCAAGAAATACCGGAACTGCTGCGATGGTGGTTACACCTGTACCAGCAAAGGATTGAAGCGCGTCTTTGATGGTCGGTTCGTCCATGTTCATAAAACCAACCCTCACAACAAAATCATCGTGTTTTTTTGCAATATTTTCTGCCACACCTGTAACTACCTCTTTATTGTATGGAAGTTTACTTCCATGCCCGATAGCTAATATACCTATTTTTCCACTCATTTTTGGTACCTCTATGATATTTTTATTTAAACAACACTATAATTGTCTTCGGTGTTACTAAGAGAGTTGTTTTACTGTGAAGGTTATTAGATATAAGACTTTTTAATCTTTGGGGCTGCAAAAATTGGTGTTAGAACATTAAACTGTCGTTACCAAACACTCAAATACAGTAGCAACAGGAAGGTATACGTCATTATCCATAAAAATTAGCACCAAAAGCAAAGTATTTTACGAATGACGAGTGCAGGGGCAGAGAAAGTCTATGTTCTTTAGACATGGGATGACTCTTATCCCGCCTTTTAGTTGACACTAAAAACCAGAAAAAAGTTCTTAATTAAATAGGAATTATTCGTAATTATGCGTAAAACATACAAGTTCCGTATATATGCTAATAAATCCCGGAAAAAAACATGGAGGAGAGCTTGGAGTTATGCAGGCAGGTGTATAAACGGACACTTGCAGAACAAAAGCAAGCGTATTAAGAATCAGGAAAAACGTTATCTAACTACACACTAAATAAACTACTTCCACAATGGAAGACCGAAAATCCCGAATACAAAGAAGTGTTCTCGCAAACTCTTCAGGATTTGAACATTAAAGGGATGCTCAAAAATCATTGTCTTGCAAAGAG